>CAXTFS010000019.1:0-16698 GCA_964243395.1 uncultured Acidobacteriaceae bacterium
GAGCTGCACCAGGCCCAGCCCAAGGTAGGCGTCCGAAAGGCTCGGCGCCTGCTCGACTGCGGTGCGAAAGATGGCCTCCGCTCCGGGCAGATCGCCCCGCGCGATGGCCCCCTGCCCCTTGCGCAGCAGCGCAAGCATTTGCGTGCTTGAGCCCGGTTCCTGCGCTCGGCCGTGAGGCAGCGCAGCGCCAAGAGTCAGGGCGAGGATCCATGGAACCAGCTTGCGCATAACGCCTTGTACCAGCTTCGGTGCACATTAGAAAAGCCCCAGCGCGAGGCGTGGGGCTTTCCGCTTGAAACCGCTGTTTGTCTGCGTTTGTAACCGAAGGAGATGTCGGCGGCCCCGAAAGGTCCGCCGGTCGCCTCTAGAAGAAGAACTTGCCGGTGAGTTGAAGATTGCGTGGGCCGTAATCCGTGCCGGTGGGGATACCGAAGCCGTAGCCGGTGGATACGTTGGGGTTGAGGTTGGGCAGACCAAAGCGGTGACGGTTCAGGACATCGATCGCCTCGGCCTTGATCTGGAAGAACTTGGCCTCGGTGAGATGGAAGTCCTTCAGCAGGCTGACGTCCTCGGAGTGGAAACCGGGGCCGGTGATGGCCTGCGTCACGCGGGGGATGTTGCCCAGCGAGAACGCGTCAAAGGAGCAGGAGCCGCCTCCGCAGGCAGGATCAAGAACACGTGTACGGCCTGGGCCCTCGGCGTTCTGATCGATAAACGCGGCCTGGGCCATGGCTACGCCAGGGTCCGTCGCGCCATTCGTGCCGGCCGGACGGTACGCCGGCTTGAACCACGACTGTCCGTTGAACTGGTTTGGCCCATTCTTGTTCGCCTTGAACTGGGGCGTGGTGAAATCCTGCGTTGACCCGGCCGCCGGTCCCTGCGTGAAGCTGATGCAGTTCTGGTAGTAGGGAATACCGGAAGCGCAACCGAACGAGATATTCTGGCCGCTCTGGTAGCGCTGAATCGCACCAACCTCCCAGCCGCCAACCAGCAGATCGAGCGCGCCGCTGTGATTCAGGAAGCGACGGCCCCTGCCGACAGGGAACTGGTACAGGTAGCTGAGCGACAGCGTCTGTGGGATGTTCTGGACGCTGACCGCCTTCTCAAGCCGCAGGTCCGTGTTGTCCTGACCCTGTTCCAGCTGGTTGCCCGTCACGTAGCTGAACGGAATGGCCGAATCGGCATCCGTGAGCGTCTTGGACCAGGTGTAGGAGGCCTGCAGGTTCAAGCCGTTGCGGAAACGCCGCTCAAGTGAAACTACCATCGCGTTGTAGCTGGAGTGACCCAGGTTCTCTAGGCAGCAATCGCCCTGGATGAAGTCATATTGCGGGAACGGACGCAGCGCCTGTCCCAGGTTGCCGGCAAAGGTTGAGTACGGCGCATTGACGCCGAAGTTCGAGCCACCCTCCGGGATAAAGAACTGGCCGTTGTTGAGGCGATCGCCCAAGTTGAAGTATTGCTTGGAGATGTTGTTGTAGTTGGTCAGATCGCCCGACCGCAGGTTCTGCGATACCTGACCGATGTAGCCCATGGTGAAGATCAGATCCTGCGCGACCTCGTCCTGCAGCTGGAGGCTCCAGTTGTTGGTCATCGAAGGGCGTCCATCACTGGGGGTAATCACTTCGCCGCCGACCGCGTTGAACTGTCCCACACCGCCGGTCAGCTGCCCCGGATCGGTGCTGGGAGCAAAGCTCACAGCCGATCCGTCGGCGTTCTGGAAGCCGGTATCGAGCTGGAAGGAGTGCTGGAAGATGCCGCGATTGTTGTTGACCGAGACCGGGCTGCGTGACTGCGTGTAACCCGCTGCCATCCCGCCGCCGAAGTCATTGTACTGCAGCGGACCATAGATGATCGCGCCACCAGCACGGATGACGGCCTTCCCGTTGGTACCCGGAAGCACATAGGCCAGGCCGATGCGCGGCGCTACGTCCTTGAACCAGGTATCGGCCCAGGCCGTGTTGCAGTGGCAGTTGGAGGCAAAGACCAGCGCGCCGGGAAGGCCACCCGCCGCCGGATCGGCAGCGGTGAGGCTCAATTCGGAGGTACGGTTCAGCGCCTCGTGCCGCGGCGTGTCGACGTCGTAGCGCAAGCCGAGGTTGACGGTGAGATTGCTGCTGACCTTGAGATCATCCTGCACAAAGCCGGCCAGGTAATGGGAGTTCCAACGCGGACGGTCGTTGAATACCGTCTGCGTGGAGGCACCGACGTAGCCGGTCAGGAAGCTGGCAAAGGTGCTGCCGTCGTACAGGTACTGCGGTCCGTCATTTTGCACCGATGTCTGGTCCCGGTAGAAGGTCAGCGAGTCGGTGTTGTAGTCGATCACCGAGTACTGCTGGAAGCGAACGTCAACACCGAACTTGAAGCTGTTGCGGCCCTTCTGCCAGCTGACACTGTCGTTCGCGCGGATACCGTTATCGAGGTTCTGACCGTTCTGCTGCTGGCCAAGCGAAGAGAGGTTCTCCGGGCCGGTGAAGTTCAGGACCGGGAAGAACGGTGCCAGCAGCCCCGGGATGGTGGACGAGGTGTTCCCGAAGCCCGCTCCCAGGTTGATGCTGTTGGTCCGGTTATAGCCGAGGTTCAGGTGGTTCAGCACCGTTGGGCCAAAGGTGTAATCCCAACCGGCGCGGCTGTAGTGCGTCGTGAAGTCCTGCACGAAGCCACTGTTGTTAAACGGGGCGGGGAAATCAGGCGCCGCGGTCAGCTTGAAGTTCTCGCGTGAGCTGTACGAAGCGAAGATCTTGCTCTTGATGCCGATGTTCTGATCGATGCGGATCGAGTACGTCGTGTTCGTGATGGGCTGGTTGCCGTAGCTGACGTAGTTGTTGTAGCTGGGGTAAGGCGCGTTCAGTGTGCCTGTCTGGTTCGGCAAGGGCAGACCCACGAGCAGCTTCTGTGCTGCCGGGCTCAGCTGTGTCGTCGGAATGACGTTGGTCGTCGGGAACGAGGACCGGCAGTACTGGCCGGCAGCCGGCCCGGGGCGGTCCGTGGTCGGATCGAAGATCTCGTTGTAGTACACCTGCTGACCGGTGCAGGGATTGATGTTGTACGGCGCCAGGTTGGCCGGGATGGGCGCGCCCAGGATGTCGGTGAAATCACCCATGCGCTCCGCAGCGGTCGGTACCGTCGACTGAATCGAAGCGCTGGTGTGGAGCTGGTACTTCTCCCAGGCGAAGGTGAAGAAGCTGCGATCCTTGCCGTTGTACAGCTTGGGGATGCGCACCGGTCCGCCGATCACACCACCGAAGTCGTACTTGCTGTCCTGCGGCTTTTTGTAGCCGCAATCGATTTCGGCAACGCCAACGCAGTTGATCTTTGCGTACGCATCGTTGAACCAGGTGTTGGCGTCGAACGCGCGATTCTTCACCAGCAGGTAACCATTGCCGTGGAAGGTATTGGTGCCGCTCTTGATGGCGAAGCTCTCAATACCGGCCGTCGTGCGGCCGAACTCCGCCTGTGGCGTCGAGGTGGTCACCTTGAATTCTTGCAGGGCTTCGATCGAAGGCGACGTCTCGTCGAACGAGGAACCGTTTTCACTGCGCTGGATGCTGGCACCGTCGAGCAGCACCTCGGCGCCATAGGCCTGGCCGCCGCTCAGGCGGGAGAAGAACACGCCATTGCCGGAGTTGGCACTCGATCCGCTACCGGGACCCGTCGTGCCGGGAATCAGGAACACAAACGTCTCAGGCGAACGCAGACCACCGACGCCGGCAGCCAGGGCGAGCGGCAGATCTTCGATCTGCTTGTTGGAAACGGTACCGCTGATGTCGGACGATTCCGTTTCGAGACGCAGACCGCTGGCGTCGACCGTGACCGTCTCCGAGACCGCACCCGCGGCCAGATTCACGTTCAGTGCAGTGGTGCTGTTGATCTGGACCAGAACGCCCGTGTTGGTCGCCGTGGAGAAGCCCGGCGCAGTCACCGTGACGGTGTAGTTGCCGATGGGCAGATCGGAAAAGCGGTAGCTTCCCGCAGAGCTCGACTTGGTGTCATTCTTGCCGCCGGTCGCCTGATCGGTGGCAGTCACCACGGCGTTCGGCACCACGGCGCCCCCTGGGTCCCGAATGTTGCCCGCCAGTTCGCCGCGCTGAGACTGCGCCGCGACCGGATAGGTGGCGAACAGACACAGCAGAACCGAAAGCAAAGGCAAGGCTAGGCGTTTGATGAAGCGATGTAGCATGTAGGGCTCTCCTGAAAGCGATCCAGTGTTTACCATTCCTGAGCTTTGCGACCGTGAAATCGGTTACATCGACTCGGGAAACTAATTGGCCGGCGTCGAAGAAGCTACAGAGCCGGGGGGAACACTGTCAACCTATTTGTGGAGAAAACCCTACACCCGGCGGTAAGGAACCGGGATCGGCACGGGCCGCTGCAACGAAAGTGTTACTTCGTCTGCGGCGCTGCGTTAACCCGGGCCAGCTTCGCGGCCAGAGCCAGCTGCACGCCCGCCTCGCTCTCGCGCCCGGCGCGCCGTAGCGCCTGTCCCGCGAGGAAGTGGAGCGCCGAGTTCTCGGGGTCCAGCCCCGATGCCTGTCCGAACTCTGCCGCAGCCTCGCTGTACCGCTTACCCTGCATCGCAATCTGCCCCAGTTGCTCATGGATGTGCGGGTTCTTCGGGTCCAGCGACGCCGCTTCCTGCAGCAAGGGTTCCGCCTCGGCGACCTGCCCACGGTGCAGCAGGACGATGCCGAGATTCAGCAGTGGTTCTGCACTGGCTTGCGCAGCCGGGGCCGCCCGCTGCCACGCGATCGCCTGCCGGTAGGCAGCCACCGCGTCATCGGTACGGTTTGTGCCCTCATACGCCAGGCCGAGATTGTTCTCGGTCTTGACCGAACGTGGCACCAGCGCCAGGGCGTGCTCAAAGCAAACGGCGGCATCGCCGAAGCGCTGCTCCGTGTAGCGGATCCGGCCCAGGCTATACCAGGCCTCGGCGTCCTCCGGAGCCCTGCGCGTCGCCTGCAGGGTCCAATGGTCCGCATCGTTCAGGTCGCCTAGCAGCACATAGGCCTGGCCCACGGCCGTGAGCTCCCGCGCATCCGGCGGAGCGATCGCCGACGCCAGCGTGTACTCCGCAAGCGCCTCGCGGGGCTTGTTCTCGCGCAGCAGGCAGTAGGCCAGCGCCGCATGGGGCACGCGGTCTTGTGGTTTGGCGGCGATCTGTCCTCGCAGCACCACCTCGGCCTCGCGGAAGCGTCCGGCGGCCACCAGGGCCTGCGCGTCGGGCCCGGACGCCGCCTGGGCTTCCTGGGCCGACTGAGCCGCGTGAGCTGCCTGCGCCGCACCGGCCGCCGCCGCGCAAAGAACGATGACGCCCGCAGCCCAGGCCGGCAGCCGGATCGCGCCCATCAGCGCGTGGCCTTCCCGCCCTGCGCAGCCCCCGTCTCCGCCTCGTTCACCGTCACGATGCGATCGCCGGCCACATGGGTCAGCACCTGCTTGATCCCGCTTGGCCAGCGAATCTCGACGGAGGTGGCCTCCGCATCTGTGCCGAGCCCGAAGTGCGCCCGCTTGTCGTTCGACGAGAGATAGCTGCCCGCCGTGGAGACGGTCCAGTACTGCGCGCCGTGCGCGGTCGTCAGCTTGATCTCCGCGCCGATCGCATCGCGATTGCTCTTGTGCCCCACCAGCAGCAGCGACAGCCAGTGATTTCCCGTGGATGTCTCGTTGTGCAGAATATGGGCGGCGCCATCGTTGGTGCTCACCACGGCATCCACTCGCCCGTCGTTGTCCAGATCGCCCACCGCCATGCCGCGGCTTACCCAGCGATCCGCGAAGACGGCGCCCGACTTCGCGGACACGTCGACAAACGTGCCGTTGCCCATGTTGCGCGCCAGTAGCATCGGCTCCTTGTAGTGCAGTTGCGGGTAGTTCAGCTCCACCGTATCGAGATCGTGGCCCTGCGCAATGAGCAGATCTTTCCTGCCATCGTTGTCGTAGTCCAGAAAGCGGATCCCCCAGCCTGAATGCAGCAGCGTCATCGGTGCCAGGCCGGAGACATACGTGTCATACGTGAAGGAACCGTCACCGTTGTTGCGATACAGCGCATACTTCTGGTTCGCGAGATTGGTGATCACCAGGTCCGGCAGGCCATCGTTGTTGTAGTCCGCAAAGTCGATGCCCATCCCGGCATACGTGCGTCCATCGCCATCGACGGCAACTTCTGCGGTGAGCCCCGTCTCCTCAAACGTGCCATCGCCCTTGTTATGAAACAGAAACTCGGGCATCGAATCGTTCGCAATCGCAAGATCGATCTTGCCATCGCGATCGAAGTCGGCAATGGCAATGCCCAGGCCTTTGCCCGGCGTGCCGAGCCCCAGCTTTGCGGCCTCTTCGGTGAACGTGCCATCGCCGTTGTTGTGGTACACCAGCGGTGCGATCGCGGGGAAGATATCCGGGTGGCAGTACGCGCGATAGCCCACGCGCTTTTCGCCGCAGTACACATCGTCAAAGCTCCAGTGCACATAGCGCAGCACGACCAGATCCAGCCGGCCATCGTTATCCAGGTCCACCCACGCGGCGCTCGTCGACCACATGTTGCCGGCGGTTGTGTCGCCCCCCGTACCCGAGCGCACCGTTACATCGGTGAAGGTGCCGTTGCCGTTGTTGTGGTACAGATGATTGCCGCCATAGCCCGTGACGTACAGGTCTTCATAGCCGTCGTTGTCGAAGTCCCCCACGGCCACGCCCATCCCATAACCTATGCCCTGCAGGCCGGCCTTTTCCGTCACATCTTCGAAGGTTCCATCGGCGCGCTGATGGAACAAGCGGTTCCAGTCCTTGGGTGAACGCTTCTGCGGGATCGCATCGGCCGGCATCGGATCGCTCAAGGGCGCGCCGTTGACGAAGAACAGGTCCAGCCGGCCGTCGTTGTCGAAGTCAAACGCGGCTACACCGGAGCCCATCGTCTCTATCAGGTACTTGTGGCTGGTGTGCGAGGCTACACCGGTGAACTGCACGCCGCTTGCCACCGTGGTGTCGACAAATTTGCCAGGGATGACGTCCTTCGCCTGCACCGGTGTTCCTGCCGCGCTTGGGATACCTAAAGCGCTTGGAACACCTGCGGCACGCGCCGGAGCCTGCCCTGACGCAACCGCACAGCCCAACATGGCCGTGAGCAGAGCATGGGTCATCCGGAACGTCTTTGCCTCACCGTCCAAGCGTGTATTCAGCGCGACCCGATGTGTGCGTAGCCAGTTCATTCTGCCGTCGATCTCACTGCGCTCCCGCGGGCGTGGTCGGCTGACCTGGCGTTCCGCGCCCGGTCAGTTCGCGGATGATCTCCACCTCGCGATCACGGTAGGGCGTGTCATCTTGCTTGAACACCTCGTGAAACCAGATCGTCGGCTTGATCAGCACATACGGCCGCTCCCACGAGTCCCACGGCAGATAGGTCTGCGTCTTGCCGGCCACAAAGCCCCAGTTGATCATTGCAACGTGGTACTTCTTGCCGATCGGCAAAATCGTGTCAAAGGTGCTGCCATTGCCGCGCGCCATGTACTCCGTGCAGATCAGCGGCCGATGGTATGGCTGCAACTCGTGGATGCGCGCCTCAAAGCCCTCGGGCCAGTCGTAGTTGTGGAACGAGATCACGTCCGACTCCGCCAGCTGGATCCTGCTGGTTTCACTCTCCTGCGCCGGATGGCTCCAGTCACCTTTCCACACGCCGCTGGTCAACGGCTGTGTCGGATGCATGGCGCGCGCCCAGGCAAACACCTGCGGCAGCAAGGCGTCCACACGCCGCACCTTGGCCGCGGCATCTTCACCAAAGCGGCCGTCGTTGGTGTTATCCGGCTCGTTCCACACATCCCACCCGAGGATGCGATCGTCGTGCGCGAACGCGCCCACCACGCCCTGCACATAGGCTTTCAACTGCGGCTCCACGGCGGGGTCCTGCAGGCGTTGCTGACCCGGGCTTTGCACCCAACCTGAGTTATGCACGCCGGGGATGGGCGGGTGTTGCGGGCCGAGATGTGGATTGGGCTCCCAGCAGGAATCGAACAGCACCAGAAGCGGCTTGATGTGGTGCTTTGCCGCGATGTCCAGAAACGCATTCAACCGCTGCTGAAAACCTTTGGGATCGCTCAACCAGAGCTGGTCCTGCAGAAACACGCGCATCGTGTTCATGCCGATCGCCTCACCCATGCCCAGCTCTTTGTCGTTGAGCTGCGGGTTGTAGGTCGCGGCCTGGAACATCTCCAGCTCATTGATCGCGTCGGAGGGGACGTAGTTGGCGCCCACCAGCCAGGGCTGAGTGTCGTACCAGCTCTGCGCCCTGGCCTCGCTCCATCGGCCTTCCACCCGCGGTGCGGCGGTCTGCGCAAAGGCAATCGAGACGGAGAAGATCAGCAACAGGGCAGAGAACCGGGTTCGCATGCGAGTCCTTCGACGTTCACTCAGGGAGCGCCACCAGAATGCATCACCGAACCAATGGCGGGCAAGCGCGTACACGGCCGGTAACGCAGGCGAAGTGAACCTAGTCGCCCGCCTTGTGCCTGGGACGCGCCGTTGAGGCACGCACCACCAGCACAGGCTCGATCACATGCTCCTTGCGCACGATCTTCCTGGCTCCGTTCTCCTTGTGCCCGAACAGGTTGCGAAAGGCCACGGAGGCGAGCTCCGCACGCGACACGGCCAGCGTCGTCAACGCCGGTTGCGTGTAGGCGCTCAGCTCAATGCCGTCAAAGCCCACCACGGAGATGTCCCCAGGGATCGACAGACCCCGCTCATGGATGGCACCCATCGCGCCGATCGCGGTCAGGTCATTGGAGGTGAGCACGGCCGTCGGAAAGGGCGCGCCGGCCTGCAGAATGCGCTCCATCGCATCGTGTCCGCCCTCCACACGATGATCGCCCTCCTGGATCCAGTGCGCGGGGCTGGATGCCCGCTGCTCCTTCAGCGCCTTGCGAAAGGCCTGCGCGCGCACCCTCGCCGAAGCCAGCGCCAGCGGTCCGCTGAGAAACGCGATGTCCTTGTGGCCCAGCGCAAACAGGTGCTCCATCGCCGCCTGCACTCCCGCCTCATAGTTCACGCGCACCACGCTGACGTTGGCTGCCTTGGTCTCGGTATCCATGAACACCAGCGGAATCTGCCGTCGCGAGAGATTGCGAACCAGGTGCTCATCCATCTCGGAGGTCATGATGGCGACGCCATCCACCTTGCGCTGCAGCATGCGCGCCACGCAGCTTTCCATGCGCTTGGGATCGTAGTTGGTGTTTGCGATCAGCACCTCCTGGTTGTGCTCGACCGCAATATCTTCAAAGGCCTTGACCAGCTCCGGGAAGTACGGATTGGTGATGTCGGAGATGATGAGCCCGTACATGCCGCTGCGGCCGGAGCCCAGCGTGCGCGCATTCACATCCGGGTAGAAATTCAGCGCTTCAATGGCCTGACGTACCCGTTCGGCGGTGTCCGGCGCAACAAACGCGGTGCCATTGATCACGCGCGACACGGTGGCGGTCGATACACGGGCGCGGCGAGCCACCGCCATGATGTTCATATGCCTACTATGCCGCAACTCCGGCATTTGGCAAGACATCGTTTAAGACTTTGGTGCGCAAACGATTGACTCGCAACGATCCGCGCAACCTAGTGCTCGGCCAGCGCTGCCTCGGGCCAATCGTCGTGCCAGGCGATGGTGGAAATCTGCAGCGACGGCTTTCCGGTCGTCGCGTCATAGGCATGAAAGACAATCAGATCCGAGCCATCCTTCTCGCGCAGTACCGATTCGCCGCCCGGTCCAAGCCAGCGTGCGTTCGCACTCAACAGCGGCGTGCCGCCGCCGAGCTCCATGTCTTTACCAGTCTTATCGACGTAGGGTCCGGTGACTGAGCGCGAGCGCCCCACCATCGTGTGATACGTGCTGCGTGTGCCGCGGCAACACAGGTCCCAGGACACGAACAGGTAGAAGTAGCCGCCGTGCGGGATGATGAACGGTGCCTCAATGGCCTGCCAGTTCGGCGGCAGGGTGGGATGCTCCGGATCAAACTTCTGCGGCGGCGGCACCGGGTCGGGCCTGGCCCGGGTGGCCAGTGCGTATTCCTTCGTGTCGGTCGTCGAGAGCATGCCCGTTTGGGCGTTCAGCGCGCGCATCTTGATGCCCGTCCAGAAACTGCCCAGCGAAAGCCACGCATGCTCCTTGGCATCCTCGACGTAGTTGGGATCGATCGCGTTGAAGTCGTCACTCGCCCTCGACTCCAGCACCAGACCCTTATCGACCCACTTGTAGTCCGGGCTCTTTGCGTTCAACGTTTTGTTGACCGCCAGCCCGATGCCCGACGTGTTCACGCCAAACAGCGAATACGCGTAGTACAGCCGGTACTCCCCATGCTCAAACGAGATGTCCGGCGCCCACAGATCCTTGGTGCCTGGACTGCGCTCATGCACCCACGCGGGGATCGCGTCGAACACATGCCCGCACAGGTGCCAGTCCTTCAGATCGGTTGAGCAGCGGATGGGGAACTGTCCACCATCCGGCCCCTTACCCGTGGCAAACACGTAGTACGTGTCGCCATCTTTCGCAATCGAAGGATCGTGCGTGTACAGGACGTCGCCCGTGAGCGCCAGGGCATGCGGCTCCTGCGCCGGGGCACACGGAACCGATGCGAACAAGGCGGCGATCAAAAGGGAACGAAGTGCAGCTTTCACGGGTAGCGTCCTCATCGCATTTGCCTACTGCACCGGCAGGTCGATCACTTCGATCGTCAGCGCCGGCACGGTGTGATCCCAATGCGCTCCCTTGACCTTCACGGTCGAGCTCACCGGGCGAATGAAGTTGGGGTTCGCGATCGAGTTCGTCGCCTCATAGGTTTCCGCATGTAGCGAAGTCATCGATGCCGTGTGCCCACCGGTGACGCCATCCAGATTGACCGTGAGCGGCTGCGCCTTGTCCGAAGCATTTACCAGCTTCAGGTGCAGCACATGATCTTTGGAGCCCACCGTCGCAGAGTAGTAGAAACGCTCGCCCGCACCCGTGATCGAAGTCTTCGCCGTACCGTCGCCCAGGTGTCCGCCGAACAGGCTTTGCGCATAGTAGCTCGGCGAGCCGTAGCTGTTGCTTGCGTCGTAGCCGATCATGTTGGTGTACCACTGGCCTGCGCCGGGGTTCACATTGATAAAGAGCGGCGCATAGCTCGCCATCACGATCAGATCGCTGTTGCGCTCCATCGAGGTCATAAACGCCGCATCGGCCAGCGCTCCACCGAAGTTCGGCGTCGGTGTTCCTGCCAGGGTCGCCCACTCGCCGACAAAGATCTTCGGCCCGTTGCGCGGCGCGGCGTCGTAGTGGTGCGTGAAGTCCAGCATCTCGCCCCACGGCTTGTAGTAGTGGTCGTCGACCACGTCAGCCTGCGCGTCCGATCCACTCTCCTGCACGGGCATGGTGGCGATCAGCTTGTACTGTGGGTACTTGTTCCTCAGGGCCTTGGCGAACTGCGCGAAACGCGCGTCGTAGGTGTGCGTTCCGCGCTCCAGGAAGTCCTCGTTGCCGACCTCGATGTAGTGCAGCGGGAAGGGCGCGGGATGGCCGTCCTTGGCGCGTTGAGCTCCCCACTTGGTGTTCGTGTCCCCTGTAAGGTATTCCACTTCATCCAGTGCCGATTGCACGAACGGCTGCAGCTCAGGACCTGCCGGAATCTTGCCGCCCTGCAGCGAATAGCCTGCATACACCGCCAGGATCGGCTCGATGTTCAGATCCTCGGTCCACTCCAGCATTTCAAGCAGACCCATGCCGTCATCGGACCAATAGGTCCAGGGCGCCTGATGGCCCGGCCGGTCGACCAGCGGCCCAACAGTCTCTTTCCAGTTGTACCAATCCTTCAGCCGGTCGCCTTCCAGGTAATTGCCGCCAGGCAGACGAAGAAAATGTGGATGCAGGCCGGCCATATCTTCCATCAGGTCCGGACGAAAGCCGTTCGGCCGATTCTTGAATGTGGGTGGAAACAACGACACCAGCTGGAACGAGATCGTCTCCGGATGCGCCACCAGCAAGACCAGGTGATTCTTGTCGGTCGACGGGACCGCTCCCGTGGTCATCGTGTAGTCGTAGTTTGCCCAGGCACCCGCACGCACATCGACGCTCGCTTCGGCTACCACTGCGCCTGTGTTGTCGCTCACCAGCTGCGCACGTACCGACCCGGCCGCATCCGCCTTCGCGTAAAACGAACCCCGGTACTGTGTATGCGGCTTAAGGCCCATGCCCCAGTAGCCGGTGTTGCTCACGCCTGCTTCGTTGCTGGCGGAGGCGGACGTCACCGTCAGCTTCAGGCTGGTGGGCAGAGCCTTGCTGGGTCCGTCGGTCTTGTCCAGCTCCAGTGAGGCGGCCGCCTCGCCGCGGCGTACCAGGTCCCAGTGCTCCACCCCTGACCAGCTCGCCCGCATGGTCCGGTTCTGCACCATCTCCGCATACAGACCGCCCTCAAAGGCGTGGTTGATCTCCTCCGTCATCATGCCGTACAGGATGGGGCTGACGGGAGAAACAATCTGGTTAGGCGCAATTGTTAACTGCGCGCCCGAGCCGCCCTGCGCGGCGGCAGGAAGGGCAAGAAGAGCCATCGATGCGGCCATCGACAACGTCATCAACGCCGCGCGCGACCCGGCTTGGGTGCGGGCGAGGGGCGAACGCGGTACGGAGCGGAAAAGGGTCATGAATCGATCTCCTGCGATGGGCGCAAAGTAAGGGAGTGCCGGTCTCGAATGCCATCCTTTCCGCACGTGAAAGCGGTTACACTGGCAGTCTGAAACAAGCTCCCGAGGAACAGCGGAATTGTACAGCAACGTCCCCTGCTCTCGTTTGCGCGAGCGGGCTCCCGGTCGAACATTGGGCCAAACAGATCGCGGTTCCCGTATGTGCCGTGACGTCCGTTTGCTCGTGTAAGCGCTTACTACTGTAGGCTTGTTTCGCAACATCCCGACGGGATTCAGACCAGCTTCAGGGAGACGCACGTTCATGGCTAACGCGAAGACGCGAGAGATTTGGTTCATCACCGGCAGTCAGCACCTCTATGGGCCCGAAACCCTAGAGCAGGTCGCCGACAACTCCCGCAGCATCGCCCGCTCGCTCGATGGCGAAGCGAGCCTGCCCGTCCATGTGGTGTGGAAACCGGTCGTCAAGACCGCCGATGAAATCCTCGCCGTCTGCCGTGAGGCCAACAACACCGAAGACTGCATCGGTCTCGTGCTCTGGATGCACACCTTTTCGCCCGCGAAGATGTGGATGGCCGGTCTGACCGCGCTGCGCAAACCTTTTCTGCATCTGCACACGCAGTTCAACAAGGATCTGCCGTACGCCACCATCGACATGGACTTCATGAACCTGAACCAGGCCGCCCATGGCGATCGCGAGTTCGGTTTCATTACGGCGCGTCTGCGTCTCGCGCGCAAGGTGGTCGTCGGCTACTGGAAGGACCCGGAGACCGTCGGCGAGATCAGCGCCTGGACGCGCGCCGCGCTCGGCTGGCACGAGTCGCAGCACCTCAAGGTCGCGCGCTTTGGCGACAACATGCGCAATGTCGCTGTGACGGAGGGCGACAAGGTCGAGGCGCAAAAGGTCTTTGGCTACACCGTCTCCGGCTTCGGCATCGGCGACCTCACCGACCGCATGGCGGGGTTCTCCGACGACGAAGTCGCGAAGCTCGTCGCCGAGTATCACGAGCAGTACACGATCACCGCAGGCCACGATAAGAAAGATTCACTCACCGTCGCGGCACGCATCGAGCTCGGTCTGCGCGCGTTCCTGACCGAGGGCGGTTTTGGCGCCTTCACCGACACCTTTGAAGACCTGCATGGCATGGGGCAGCTGCCCGGCATTGCGACGCAGCGCCTGATGGCTTCGGGCTTCGGCTTCGGCGGCGAAGGCGACTGGAAGACCGCCGCGCTCGTACGCATCATGAAGGTGATGGCGGCGGGCATGCACGGCGGCACAAGCTTCATGGAGGACTACACCTACGACTTCGCCGGCGGCGGTACGGAAAGCTCCATTCTCGGCTCGCACATGCTCGAAATCTGCCCCACCATCGCCGACCTCAACGTCAAGCCCTCGCTGGAGGTGCACCCGCTTGGCATCGGGGGCAAGGCTGACCCCGTCCGCCTCGTGTTCACCTCGCCGGCAGGCCCGGCCGTGGTCGCATCGATCGTCGATATGGGCAGCCGCTTCCGCATGATCGTCAACGAGATCAACGTCATCAAGCCAACGAAGGAGTTTCCCAAGCTGCCCGTCGCGCGCACCGTCTGGTATCCCAAGCCGAACCTCAAGGTCGCCGCCGCGGCCTGGATCTACGCCGGCGGCGCGCACCACACCGGCTTCTCGCAAGCGCTCACTACAGAGCACCTGCGCGACTTCGCCGAGATCGCTGGCATCGAGTTCGTCACCATCGACGCCGACACCCGCATCCCGCAACTGCGCCGCGAACTCCTCTGGTCCGACGCCGCCTACAAGATCCTCTAACCCCCTCGCGAGCGAGGGCAAGTGGATCGGTTCACTAAGCAAGCGCGCCTGGCTCTTACCCTGGGCGCGCTTTGCTGTTTGCCTCTCTCCACCAGCACCGCGTCTGCGCAGCGTGGAGCAGACGCACCGCCTCTCCTCGATGAGCCGCGCCTCGCCCACCAGTACTTCGGCAACGACGCACCCTGGTACCTCGCCAACGTCCCGTTCCTCGAGATCGACGATCCCGAGATCCAGCAGGTGTACTACTACCGCTGGCAGGTCTACCGTTCTCACCTGCGCGAGATCGGTGCGCAGGGCACCGACGAGACCGAGTTCCTCCCCGACGTGCCCTGGGCAGGCCACCCGTACACCGACCTCAACGATTCCTCGTCCTTCCATATTCTCGAAGGCCGCTGGCTGCGCGATCCCACGTACGTAACCTCGCTCGTCGATCACCTCTACACCGGTGGCGGCAACGATCGCCACTTCAGTGAATCCATCGCCGCCGCCACGCTTGGCTGGACCGAGGTCACCGGCGACAGGGCTCCCGCGCTGCGTCACCTCGACACCATGCAGCACATCTTCAATCTCTGGGACGACCACTTCGACGCCAGCCGCGGCCTCTACTGGATCGAGCCGCTGCTCGACGCGACCGAGTACACCATCTCTTCGATCGATGCCTCCGGTGCAGGCTTCACCGATCAGCCGTCGAAGGATCAGAACCGCAATGGTTTCACCGGCGGCTATGCCTTCCGTCCATCGATTAATGCGTTCCAGTTCGCGAATGCGCAAGCGATTGCGCAGTTCGCCGCCGATGCGGGTCAGCCGCAGATCGCGAAAGCCTACGCCGACCGTGCCGAGGTGATCCGGTCCGCCACCCTCAGCCAGCTCTGGAACCCGCAGCTCAGCCACTTCATCGACATCTACCAGCGCTCTACACCGTCGGTGCAGGCCGGCACCTCGATCCGCGGACGTGAGCTGGTCGGCTTTGTGCCATGGCAATTCAATCTGCCGCCCACAACGGCAGGGCCCGGCCGTCCCGACTACACCGCCGCCTGGGCGCATGCCATGAACCCCGCCGAGCTAGCCGGCCCGCACGGTCTGCGCACCGTTGAACCGAACTACCCGAAGTATCTGCAGCAGTACCGCTACGACGCGGCCACAGGCCTGCGCGAGTGCCAGTGGAACGGTCCAGCGTGGCCCTTCCAGATCTCGCAAACACTTACCGGCATGGCCAACCTGCTGCAGGCTCCGCAGCAGCACGCTGTCACAACGAACGACTATGTGCATCTGCTGCGCCAATACGCTCACCTGCATTTCGATGGAGCGGGCAAGCCGGACATCGAAGAGGATTACGACCCCGACACGGGTCTGCCCATCGTGGGCCTGCCGCGCAGCCATCACTACAACCATTCCACCTTCAACGACCTCGTGCTCAGCGGTCTGATCGGCATCCGTCCGCGCGCCGGCGACACCCTGGAGCTCAACCCGCTGCTGCCCACAGGCGCCTCCGCTGAACGCCCGATACGATACTTCCTGCTCGAAAACCTTCGCTACCACGACCGCGATCTCACGCTCGTTTACGACGCGGACGGCAGCCATTACCACCGAGGCAAAGGTCTCTCGGTATACGCCGCGGGCCAGCGCATCTACGGCCCCGCCGCGCTCGGCCACACGCTGATTCCACTGGCAAAGGCCCAGCGCACCACCTCTCCATCGCAGCCGCCTCGCATCGACCTCGCCGTCAACGTCTGGGAGCGTGCGCCCTCAGCGGACGAGCCCGATCTGCCCATCGCCGCAGCGTCCTCTACGGCAGCAGGCGCAAACCCATACGGAGCCATCGACGGCCGCCTGTGGTTCTTCCCCGAGATCCCCAACGGCTGGTCACCCGACCCTGCAAGCAACGGGGCAGGGGACACGTGGTTTGCCATCGATCTGCGTCATCCGCAGCGCATCCATGCCGTGGAACTTGGCTTCTTTGCCGACGCTCACGGTCTGCAAGTGCCCACCGCTGTGCGTATGCAAACGTACACGGAAGGCACGTGGCGCGACATCCCGGGCGCAGCCACGGCCAGCCCCGTAGCCAACGGCATCACGCACCTCAGCTTCCAGCCCATCACAAGCCAGCAGCTACGCTTGGTGATGAGCACTGCGCCAGGCACAAACCTGCGCCTCATCGAAGCCGAAGTCTTCTAAGCTCTAATTTTCTAAGCTCTAATTTTCTAGTGCTCTAATCTTCTAAGCTCTCGTTTTTAAGCTCTATCGGCTCTTGTGAAAATGCG
>CAXTFS010000019.1:16798-19137 GCA_964243395.1 uncultured Acidobacteriaceae bacterium
GCTCTAATCTTCTAAGCTCTCGTTTTTAAGCTCTATCGGCTCTTGTGAAAATGCGTCATCTCGACCGAAGCAGAACAGTTCCATCGTCCTGCGCAGCGGAGAGACCCCTGTATTTTGCCGTCAGGGTAAGCGTCTTACGATAACTCGCTCACTGACTCCCGGAAGGCTTCGCAATCGGTGTCTCCGTAGACAGCGCCGGGCCGAAGTTCGGTGTTCCATCCCCGTTCCACGTAAACGGCTGTGCCCGTGGCGAGCGCATGTCGCCACAGCCCTGGTGCCGCCCCGAGTTGGCGTGATAGATGATCCAGTCCTGCGTGCCATCGGGCGACTTGAAGAAGCCGTTATGCCCCGTGCCGAACACGCTCGCCTCCGGGTTCTGCTTCAAGAACGGATGATCGAACTTCTTCCACGACGCCGCGTCCAGCAGGTTGTCGCCGACGTGCGCCTGCAACACACCCAATTCGTAGTAATCCGTCCAGCAGGCTGAGGCCGAATACACCAGGAAAATATCCTTCCCATGCTGCAGAATCTCCGGCCCCTCGTTCACCTCGACATGCGGCACGGCAGGCCGGTCCGGCAGATCGCCCACATGCTCCCACGGGTACTTCGGATACGACAGCATTACGCGCTCCGAGTCGATTGTCCATGGGTTCTTCAGGTGCGCGATAAAGATGTCCTGCTCGCCATCGCTGTCGCCCTTCCATCCTGACCAGATCAGGTAGCGCTGCCCCGCGGCTTCGAACACGGATGCATCAATGGCCCACTTGTCCGTCGGATCCTTTACCTGCCCCTTCATCGTCCACGTGCCTTCCATCGGATCTTCGGAGGTGTTCTCCAGCACGAAGACACGGTGCGATTCGTTGCGGCCATAATCGGCAGAAAAGTAAAGGTACCAGCGCCCATCGAAGCGGTGCAGCTCCGGCGCCCACAGCTCGTGGCTGTACGGTCCGTCCGCCGGCGGCACGTACACCACCTTCTTGCGCGCATGACGCAGGTCCGTGATGTCCGGCGTCGCCCAGATCGTCAGGTTTCGGCCGGTCGAATTCATGTAGTAGTAGACCCCCTTGTACGCCATCACCCACGGGTCCGGCCCGGAGGGCAGCAGGGGGTTGCGAAACGTCCCGCCCGGCGTCGTTGCGACTGGTGAATCCTGCGCCATGGCGAGCGCTCCGGCCAGACATCCGAACAACACCATCCCTACCAGTCGAAGGCAAAACAAGCGCATCGCATCTCCCGCGTTCTGCCTTGTTGAAGAGGGGGCAGGCGCGATGCGAAGCATACACCGCCGCGCCGCGTGATGAAAGTTCCGCCGAGCCCCACGCGCCCTATGGACCTTCTATACTGAAAGCGCTTACTTCCGCCTTTCTGGAGTGAAAACCGTGCTGCTCGAACAATTGCGAAAAGATGTCCTCGAAGCCAACCTGGAGCTTGTCCGTCGAGGCCTCGTCCTGTACACCTTCGGCAATGCGTCCGGCGTGGACCGCGCGCAAGGCCTCGTCGTGATCAAGCCCTCCGGCGTCGATTACGACGAACTCAAGCCCGAGCACATGGTCGTGACCGATCTCCATGGCAAGATCGTTGAAGGCACGCTGAAGCCCTCGTCCGATCTCGACACGCATACGTTGCTCTACCGCGAGTTCCCCGAGATCGGCGCCGTGGTGCACACGCATTCGGAGTTCGCCACCAGCTTTGCGCAGGCAGGGCTGCCCATCCCCGCCTTCGGCACCACGCACGCCGACTACTTCTACGGTCCCGTGCCCGTCACCGCACCACTCTCAGACGAAGCCATCGGTGGCCGCTACGTGCATGAAACAGGCCTTGCCATTGTGGCGCGTTTCCGCGGCGAAGGGGGTCAGCCCGCGGTCGATCCGCTCGCCGTGCCGGCCTGCCTCGTCGCCGGTCACGCGCCTTTTGTCTGGGGCCGTACCGCGCATGACGCGGCCCACAATGCCGTTGTGCTGGAAGCCGTCGCCCGCATGGCCTATCGCACCATCTCGCTCAAGGCCAACGCCGACGAGGTCTCTCAGGCGCTGCTCGATCGCCACTACTTCCGCAAGCACGGCGCGGGTGCCACCTACGGCCAGAACCAGGCTGTGCAGGAAGCCGTGTAAGTTCACTGCTCTAGGGTGTAAGCGCACTGCTCTACACTGAGGGGCAGCGTCTCCGCGCGAGGGCCCCCGGATGTCCGCAGTCTCCCCGCCGCTCGATCAATTCAGCCTTGCCCGCTTCCTGCTCAGCGACATGATCTGTTGCGGCCGGCATCTGCGCGCCGTCGGGCAGCACAGCGATTGCATGGAAGACGCAGCGCAACGGCTGGTCAACTACCTGCGCCATTGCTT
>CAXTFS010000020.1:0-18997 GCA_964243395.1 uncultured Acidobacteriaceae bacterium
CCTTGAAGCCGCGCCCCCGGCGAGCGGGCCGGCGGTAATCTTCGAGGGTGATCCGGACCGGCTGCAACAGGTGCTTACAAACCTGCTCTCCAACGCCATCAAATTTTCTCCACAGGCTGCTTCCGTGCGGCTGACCACCAGTTCGGACACGCACTCGGTCACCATGCGCGTCGAGGATTGTGGACGCGGCGTCC
The DNA here is from genome assembly GCA_964243395.1 of uncultured Acidobacteriaceae bacterium. GTDB lineage: Bacteria > Acidobacteriota > Terriglobia > Terriglobales > Acidobacteriaceae > Granulicella. Next base: position 195 of record CAXTFS010000020.1, read on the forward strand.
CGAGCGACAAGCTGGAAAGCATCTTCGGACGATTCAACCAGGTTGAGGTTTCAGATTCGCGGCAGAAGGGCGGAACGGGGCTGGGCCTGGCTATCTGCCGAACCATTGTGCACCAGCACGGCGGCGAGATCTGGGCGGAGCGGAACGATGCGCGGCACCCTGGCCAGCCCGGAACCACGTTCATCCTGAAGCTGCCACGCAATGCTGCGCCCGACGATGCACCGGCGCCGGAACAGCCGTCCTCCGGCGCCATCCTGGTGGTAGACGACGACCCCGGCGTACGCCACGTGGTCGCGGAGCATGTGCGTAACCAGGGCTACACGGTTCTGGAGGCCGATTCAGGGCAGGCAGCGCTGCACACGGCGCAGCACCAGCAGATCGAAGCGATTCTGCTTGACCTCTATATGCCGGGGTTGACCGGCTGGGAGACGATCGAGCGCCTAAAAACCAACCCGGTCACGGCTTCGATCCCTGTTGTGGTGCTGAGCGTTCTCTCGCCGGCGACGATGAACGGCAGCCGGGCGCCCCTGATTGCCAAGGCTCAGGGATGGGTGCAGAAACCTTTTAACCCGAGCCTCCTGCTCGCTGAGTTGGGACGGGTTCTGCATCGCGGGAACGGCCCGGCCCGCATCCTCCTGGTGGAAGACGACGCTGACCTTGCGACAGTCGTGCTGTCCAGCTTTGAAGGCAAACCGGGCGAAACGGAGGTGCTGATCGACCACGTCGCCTCCCTGAACCAGGCCGTGGCCGCCTGTGAATCCAATCCGCCCGAGATTCTGGTGCTGGACCTTAGCCTTCCTGATGGAAGCGGCTTCGCTCTAGTGAATTGGCTGCGACGTCAGCCCAACCTCCGCACGCTCCCCCTGGTCGTTTACTCGGGCCGCGAGGTCACCGTGGACGAGATGGAACAGCTTCGCCTCGGTCCAACACAGTTCCTGACCAAAGCCCGTGTTCAACCCAAAGAGATCGAAGACCTCGTGCTAGCCATGGTCCGTCACCTGCAGAAACCGGGTGGCGATCTGTTGGCCACGTAAACTCAGCGCAACCTTTTCCCAATTGCCCACCAGCGAGATGAACGCCCTTGCGCCGCATACTGATCATCGACGATGAAGACGATATCCGCGAAGTGGCGGCCCTTTCCCTTGAGACCGTTGCCGGATGGAGTGTCGTCACCGCGAACTCCGGAACCGATGGCATCTTCAAAGCCATGGCAGAGCAGCCCGACGCCATCCTGATGGACGTCATGATGCCAGCCATGGATGGCCCGACAACGTTCCGCAAGATGCAGCAGCCTCCGGGCGTGTCGCACATCCCCGTGCTGCTTCTCACCGCAAAGGTTCAGGGCGCGGATCAGCGCCGGTTCGCCGGCCTTGGCGTTTCGGGTGTCTTGTTCAAACCGTTCGACCCGCTCACCCTGGCAGAGCAGATGTGCTCCGCCCTTGGCTGGAATTAAGCTCTGTCGTATAACACGTCAGTCGCAGAAGATTTTTGCAAGTAAATTGTTCCCTTCGGCTAGGCTTACGCCATGTCTCTGCTCCTCCAGACTCGAACAGCGCGGGTTGCTGACCACAGCCAGATGCTGGCGCACATCTGGCAACGCAATCTTCCCTTGCTCCGCGAGCGGATCGTGCGACTTGAAGCGGTTGCAAACGAAGCGGAGACAGGCGAACTCACCCCTGAGGCGCGGTCTGAGGCGTTAGGTCTTGCCCACAAGCTCGCCGGCTGCCTTGGCATGTTTGGGTACAGCGGTGGCACGGAGGTCGCGCGACAGCTCGAACTTCTGCTGGAGTGTGAAGCACCCATCCCGGTAGGCCAGGTGAAGCGCCTCACCGACCAACTGCGCGCTCAACTGCCCGTCTAGGCCAGCTTCGGCTCCCGGCAGGATGACACGCTGGTCATATCTTGGCCCACGCGCTCTGGAAGCCATACTACCGACATCAAGAGCTAGGGCAGGTCACATTCCACGGCGGTCCACACCCCGGCGGCGGTTCCTGACGGCCCGGTGATGTGCAGATCCATAAACTGACTCGCGGGGACAGAGACGCTGCCCGTCGTCGAACAGGAGCCGCCCCCGGTGGGTGGCGAGCAGCTGAGGGTCGTATCACCCAGCGCGCCGCTTGCCCCTGCACGCAGGGTCACCGTGATCGCTCCGGACTGCTGAGAAAAGACATCCAGGCGGGACGCGGTACAGGCGCGAGGCACCCAGGACAGGACTGTCGCCGCATCAGTCGAAGCGCCGTTTGGTGTGTTGATCGAATAAAAGTTGCCGATGGAGAAGCTGACCGAATGGTAGATCGCGGCCGTCATGGGACTGGCGGCGCTCGAACCCGAGCCGCTGCCGCCACTGCCGGCTGCGCCCTGCGGAATCCCGAAGTTCAACACCGCCGCGGAACTTGTCCCGGTGTTCGTGATGGTGGCCTGCGCTCCCGGAGCAAGGGTCGTCACGGACCCAATGCTGACCGTCGCCGTCGCGCCGGTCGCTCCGGAGGCACCCGTGGGGCCCGCACCGCCCGCCTGTGCCACCACCGCCCAGGTCTGCGGGTACTGATCCGGTTCGCTGTTGCTGTTCGATCCCTGGGCCAGGTACGTGGATCCCGCGAAGGTCACCGCATCGTTCGTGCTGTAATGCGTGCCGCTGGCCCACGCGGAGCGGAAATTGATGCCAATTGCGCCTGCGGGGCCAGTCGCCCCGGCCGGTCCGGTGGGGCCAGCCGCACCGGTGTTGCCGGTGAGCCCTGCTGGGCCGGTGGCTCCAGTCGCGCCCGTGGCGCCCGTGGGACCCGCTGAACCCTGCGCCACCAGGAGTGACCAGGACGACGGAGACTGGTCAGGAGCCTGGCCGTGGTTGTTGCTCACCAGCGAGATGTAGCTCGACCCGTTGTAGCCGACCGCCTGCCCCTGCGTGTAACTGGTGGACGCGGAATACCCCCCGACGAACGTCAGGCCAGCGGGACCCGTCGCGCCGGTGGCTCCCGCAGGTCCGGCCGGCCCCACACTGCCGGTGGCGCCGGTCGCGCCCGTGGCCCCGGTCTGGCCGACCCCCGTGGCGCCGGTCGCCCCGGTCGCGCCCGCGGCGGCAAACATGGACCATGCCGAAGGGCTCGCGTCCGGGGCGTTGCCATGATTGCTGTTGATCAACGAAACCCAACCCGCCCCCTGCCACAGAACCCCCTGCCCAACGCTGTAGTTGGTCGTCGCGCTGTACGAACCCTGGAAGCTGAGTCCGGTTGGGCCGGCCGGACCTGTCGGGCCCATCGGTCCCCCCAGACCGGTCGCCCCGGTTGTGCCCGGGATGCCCTGAGCGCCCGCCTGCCCGGCGATTCCCTGCGCACCCTGATCTCCCTTTTCCCCGGGGGGTCCGGTGGGACCCAGCGCTCCGGCGGCGCCGGCAGGTCCCGCTGCGCCAGTGGCTCCGGTTAGGCCCATGGGCCCCTGCGCCGTCAGCGGTCCCCACGTCCCGGGAACAAGGCCCGGCGTGTTGCCGTGATTGAACGCGACCAATGAGGCGTAGCTCGATCCGTTCCAGATCACCACGTCGCCCAGGTTGTAGTTGGTGGCAGAGCTGTAGGCGCCCTGATAGACCAGACCGGGTGTTCCCGGGGATCCGGTCGCCCCGGTCGCGCCCGTTGCGCCGGTCGGGCCCTGCACGCCGAAGCCTGGAGGTCCCTGCTGACCGGTGGCACCCACTGCGCCTGCGGCACCGGCTGGGCCACTTGCGCCGACCGAGGCCAGCAGTCCCCAGGCCGAACTGAACCCGGGGGTATTGCCATGGTTGGAGCTCGACTGAGAAATGTATGTAGAGCCGGCAAAGACCACAACGTCGCCGTTGGCGTAGTTCGTGGCCGAGCTGTAAGCCCCCTGGTAGTTGATCAGGCCTGCCCCCGCTGCGCCGGGGGCTCCTGTCGCGCCCGTGGCCCCGGTGGCTCCCGCGGCACCCGGAAGGCCGTTTACTCCGGGAGCACCCGGGGGTCCGGTGAACCCCATTGGCCCAACAGGCCCGGCTGGACCAACCGGCCCGGCGGGTCCTGCTGGTCCGGCTGGTCCCGTGGCGCCGGTCGCGCCGACGGTCCCTCCGCTACCCGACCCACCCGCCAGGGCGATCTCCAACTGCGGCAGATGGGAGGTTTCCTCGTTCTCTTTGCTGTCGAATTGCACGACGGCGCCGGTGCTGCTCAGCGCCAGGCCAAAGTTGGAGGCTGAGCCGGCGACCCAGGCCTGTACAGCCGCCGTGACGTCTACGGTCACGAAGCTCCCAGCGGCCGGGACGTTCGCCGAACCCATCGCCGTACCCACCGCGGGCATCGTGGCGAACGTCACACCCGCCTCGCTCCAGGATCCGTTCACCATGGCAACGGACACAGCGCCAGGGGTGTCCGCGCGATTGGGGTAGAGCCGCAGCGTTGCGCGTGCGATCCCCGCAGCCGTGGTGCCGGCCGGCAGTACGCCCAGGTCAAACTGCAGCAGGGCGGTGTATCCGCCGCCGACATTGAGATTGCTGAGAGTGCCGCCGTTCACGGCTGGTTGCGCCGACGACACGTGCGCGTCAGCGACAAGCGTGGCCTGCACCGCCCACACACGGGGACACAGCGCCAGCAGCCCGAACAGCAGCGCCAGCGCGCGACAGCAGCCCTTGCGCGGACATAGACCCAAGACCTCGGCTCCCGACAACGATCCCAACTCAGCAGTGCACGTTGCCGCCGGACACGAGGCCCGACAGCACGCAAAGGAAACTTACTGAATCGTTCTATCGAGCCCGGGTGGAAGGCAGCAATGGCGCAAAGGTGGGCTTTGAGCCGCGCAAGTGAGTGAATTTGGTTACTGCGCTCCGCCAAACGTGTTGCAGTTGGCAGGGTCGCCGCTTTGATAGCCGCGCTCGAACCACGTCTTGCGCTGCTCGGACGATCCATGCGTCCAGCTCTCCGGACTGACAGCCCGGCCGCTCATCTGCTGCAGGTGGTCGTCGCCGACCGCCGAAACGGCACTCAGTGCGGCGTCGATATCCCCCGGATCCAGGATCTTCTCCTCCTGCGCATGATGGGCCCAGACCCCGCCGTAGCAGTCGGCCTGCAACTCCAGGTCGACGGAAAGATGATTCTGCTGGTCCGGCTCCGTGCGCATCAGGTGCTGCACCTTGGCCTCGACCCCCAGCAGATTCTGGACGTGATGGCCGAGCTCGTGCGCCAGCACGTACGCCTGCGCGAAGTCTGCAGTGGAGCCGCCGAACTTGCGCAGCTCATCCCAAAAGCTTAGGTCCAGGTAGACCTTCATGTCCGCCGGGCAGTAGAAGGGACCGGTTTCGGCCTGCGCCTCGCCACAACCCGCGTTCGTCTCGCCACGGTACAGAACGACGTGAGCCTCCTGGTAGGACTTGCCCTCTGCCGTCAGCGTTCCCCGCCAAAACTTCTGCACATCACCGTTCACAAAAGAAATGAGCTGGGCATCGCGATCCTCCGCCGCCGAGTGCGCCTGGGGCGCGGTCTCGCCCTGCTGCTGCTGTACCTGCTGCGTTTGGCCATTGCCGCCGCCATTCAAAAAGGCTCCCAAAAAGTTGTGACCGGTGACAAGGCTGATTACCAGCAGCACCAGAAAACCGACGATCCCGATGCCGCCTCCACCAAAACCGAAGCCACCGCCGCCACCGCCGGAGCTGTCGCGCCGATCTTCGATGTCACTGCTTAGTCCGCCCGGCGTCCATTCCATCGTTCACCTCCCCCGATTCCTTTTCTGTCCCAAAGGAAGATGCCCGAAACGTGCAAAGCCGTCGTACTCTGGGACACACCTTTCCATGTTCACCGCCAAGCGCAATGTCGCATCCGACGCCAGTTCCGACGGCTGGCGCTCGCAGAACCTGGTTTCGCGAGGCGGCAGTGCGTGGAAGAGCGCGTTGGCGCTCGCCGCCTCGTTTGCCCTGGTCAAGCTGCTGATGCAGTTCGCTCTAACATTGTGGACGACGCACCAAGGCTACGGCTACTTTCGCGACGAGTTTTACTTCCTTGCCTGTGGACGGCATCTCGCCTGGGGTTACGTCGATCAAGGCCCGATTGTGGCGCTGCAGGCGCGCTTGGGAGAGATGCTGTTCGGAGACTCGGTCTTCGGCATTCGCGTTCTTGCTGCCGTCGCCGGAGCGCTGGCCGTGGGCCTGGGTGGCCTGTTGACGTGGGCGCTGGGTGGCCGCCGAGCCGCGCAGGCGCTGGCCATGTTGGGTCTGCTGATGGTGCCGGTATACATCGGGGTCGATGGCTTCCTCTCCATCACCTGCCTTGAACCGGTGTTCTGGACCGTCTGTGTTCTGCTGCTCGTCCTGCTCGAACGCGGCGGCCGTGCCCGCGAGCTTTGGATCGCCTTTGGCCTGTGGGCCGGCGTCGGCCTGCTCAACAAGCCCTCGATGCTCTTCTTCCTCGGTGCACTGGTGTTTGGCTTGCTCGTTACCCCGCAACGCCGGTTGCTCCGGACACCGTGGGTGCTTGTGGCTGCCCTGCTCATCGTCGCGATTTGCACTCCGCACCTCCTGTGGCAGGTGCACAACGGTTGGCCTACGTGGGAGTTTCTGCACAATGGGCGTGTCCAGAACAAGGCCAAACTGCTGAGCCCGCTATCGTTTCTTGGGGCACAAGTAGGGGAGATGCAGCCGCTCAATGCGCTGCTCTGGGGAACAGGTCTGGTGGCCTGCCTGCGCGGAAAATCCTTGCAGGGCTACCGCTGGATTGCCTGGACATTTCTTGCCTTCTTCCTGCTCATGCTCGCGTTGCATGCAAAGGACTACTACGTCGCTCCGGTGTACCCCATGCTGTTCACCGCGGGGGCGGTTGCCTGGGAGGCCCGCTTTGCCGCCGCGGGGAGCGGGAGGCGATGGAACTTCGCGTTGCCAATCTTCGAAGCCGCTCTGGTTCTGACCACGCTGATCATCCTGCCCACAGCCTCGCCGGTGCTGCGGCCGCAGACGTATGACCACTACATGCATACGCTCCACCTGCAACCGGACGAGTCGGAGAACCTGAAGGCAAGCATCCTGCCGCAGTTCTATGCGGATCGCTTTGGTTGGGATCAGCTCACCGACATCGTGGTGACGGCGTATCGATCCCTGCCGGCAGAGGATCGCCGGCACGTGTGCATCTTCACCAGCAATTATGGTGAGGCCGGTGCGCTTGAGTTTTTCGGTCAGAAGCTTGAACCTGGCATGCCCCGCGTGATCTCCGGCCATAATAATTACTGGTTGTGGGGTCAGCGTGGATGCAGCGGCGATCCCGTGATCGCGGTGGTCGGCGACTCTCGGGAAGATCTTGCAACAAAGTATGAGTCCGTAACGGTCATCGGGCACATGTCCGATCCGTTGGCGATGTCCTATGAGCACAAGAACGTCTACCTGCTGCGGCACCGGAAACCGGCTGCGCCTGTGAACTGGGCCGACGAGAAGAGCTATATCTAGTAGCGAGCGGGAACAGGACGGACGTGGGACGTAACGGATCCAAACTGGGGCAAAACTTCCTTGTCGACGAGGCTGCCTCGTTGCGCATTGCAGCGTCACTCGGTGCGACGCCGGACCGCACCGTCATCGAGATTGGGCCGGGTCACGGGGCCATCACCGCGCACCTTGCCTCCCGCTGCGCTCGCCTGCACTGCGTCGAGTTCGACCCCGCACTTGCGCGCGAACTGGCCTTCCGCTTCCGCAACGACGCGCACGTCACCGTGCACCACGCGGACATCCTGCGAACGGACCTCCGTGTGCTGGTGTCCGCGGACAATCTTGCGCCCTCTGCCACGGTCGACGTGATCGGCAACCTGCCCTACTACATCACGTCGGACATCCTGCTGCATCTGTTTGCTTCGGCACGCGAAGGCCTGCTACGCCGCGCGGTGCTGATGGTGCAGCGCGAGGTCGCCGATCGCATCGCTGCGGGGCCTGGCACGAGTGAATACGGCGCACTCTCCGCGCTGACCGGGCTACATGCAGTGGCTGTTCCGCTCTTCACGCTGCCGCCGGGAGCCTTTGATCCACCTCCCGACGTGTTCTCTACCGTGCTGCGGCTCGACTTCGCCCCGAGGTTCACGGAACTCGACGTCCCGTTTGAAGCATTCAACCGTTTTCTGCGCTCCACCTTTGCGCAGAAGCGTAAGACTCTGGCCAACAACCTGCGATCGAGCGGCTATCGTGCGGCCGATCTTCAAGCGGCTTGGCCCGCGGATCTTAACGCCCAGGTAAGAGCCGAAGCGACCACGATAGAGCAGCTCGCGCAGCTCTATCGGGCGCTGGCGGCGGTGCCTTCGCCCGACTGAACGGGCGCGGCGCCCGCATCTTCCAGCAGACGCGAGGCCTTGCGACGCACACGGTCGAGCACACGGTCATCTTCAGCAATTGACCGCAACACAGGAGCGATGTTGCCGACCTCGACTGCCCTGTGATCCCCCAACGCGCTTTGCAGGTTTTCCATTTCGGTGTCCAGGCCGAGCCGGTCGAAACGCAGCTTGGCTGCCAGGCGATCGCCATACTGCATCGTCTCCGCGATGGCTTCAAAGAGGTTCGTGGCCACGTTCAGGCGGTCGTCATCGGAGTAGTTATAGCTGCACTCAATGGCGGTACCCCCGTCCGTGAATCGCAAGAGCTTCTTGCCCGTCTGCGCAACATGCTTGGAGTGCGACTCGCAACGGCGACCCGCCACGATCGGCAGCGTAGCGAAGAGCTTCTGCACCAGTGGCTCGCTGACGTGGATGGTTACGGACTTCGAAGGCTCGTCGCCAGCGGCGGCAGCAGGGGCAGCCGCGGTAGAGCTGTAGGTGCCGGCACCGCTCTCGTCCGGAAACTGAAGCGTGTAGTGGGTCGGCGGCGGTCCGTCGCGATCCATCTGGAACGCGAGCGATTGCGGGGAGTGGGACGCGCCTCCCTGACCCAACGAGCTGAAGAACGCGACGAGAACACCCACCAGACGGTTCACCGTCGAAGGCCCTCGGCCGTTTGTGCATGGTGGATGTGGCAGATCGCCACGGCTAACGCATCGGCGGCATCGGGCGACTGAGGGGCATGGTCCAGCTCAAGCAGGCGCGCCACCATGAAGCCCACCTGATCCTTTGCCGCGAGTCCATAGCCCACAACGGCGCTCTTCACCGACAGCGGAGCATACTCCGCTACCGTGAGACCGCAGTTCGCCGCCGCCAGCAAGGCGACGCCACGTACCTGGCCAAGCTTCAACGCGCTCTTGGCGTTTGCCGCAAAAAAGACATCTTCAACGGCCACACAGCCGGGCTGCCACTCCTGCATCAGCGCTGTCAGCTCGGCATACACCTGGGCCAGCCGCACGGGAGTGCGATCCTTCTTGTTCAGCCGCACCGCTCCGGCACACAGGTGACGCAGCCGTGGCGTGCGCGCGCCCTCATCGATCTCGACCACGCCGTACCCCGTAAACTCCGTGCCGCAATCGATCCCGAAGACGCGCATGGCGGAAGTCTACCGCGTTCCTGTCCGACGCGACCCGGTACAATCGACCGGAGCACAGAGCCGATGACCTCCCCTCTACGCAGCGCAGACGGCCGTTCGGAAAGATCTCCCCTCGTTTGAGCCACACACGACATCCAGGGTTTGGCCGCGCCAGGACCGCTCTGCCAGTATGGTTCGGGCTGCTCACCCTTGGCGGCCTCACGATGCGCGCGCAGGAGACCACGCCGACGACGCAGCCGCCCGCTCCCATCGTGCGAGCCAGGCCACGTCCACAGGCCTCGACGGTACCGGCCACCGCACCGCCGGAGGCCGCACCGCTGGTCGTGCATCCGCCCCGTCCCAAGCCGTCCGCAGCCCAGCTCGATGGCGCGCTGCCACATCCATCTGCATCGACGACCGCCCCCAAATCGGCGCGTACTCAGACGCCAACAGCCAGCGCGACGGCAAGCTCTGCTACCCCGACCCAAGCTCAGAATCAGTCACAGACCAAGGCTCCAAGTGCGAGCACACTGAACCGGTCCGTGGTGGTGCTCGATCCCGCGCATGGCGGCGCCGACTCCGGTTCACGCATTGGCGACGCGCTGATGGAGAAAGACGTCACCCTGGCACTGGCCTTTCGGCTGCGGTCCCTGCTTGCGGCGCGTGGCTTCACCGTGGTGCTCACGCGTGACAGCGATGCTGCGCTTTCCGCCGGGGCGCAGGCCGCACCGCTGACACTTGACGATCGGGCCGGGACGGCAAACCATGCCCACGCGGCCGCATGCCTGCTGATTCACGCCACGGGTCGCGGCACAGGCGTTCACCTGTACGGCTCGGATCTGGAGCCAACCTTGGACGAGGCCGCTCCCCTGCCATGGTTGACGGCTCAGTCGGCGTGGATCCCCGCCAGCCTGCAGCTGGAGCGTGGATTTGGTGCTGCGCTCAGCCGATCGCACATCCCCCTGGTCAGCAGCACCGCCTCCGTGCGGCCCGTCGACTCGCTGACCTGCCCGGCGCTGGTGGTGGAACTGGCGCCGGAGACGGAAGACGTTCGCAGCGTGAACGACGCGGGGTACCAGGAGCGTGTGGCCACGGCGCTCGCGGGGGCCCTGGTGGTTTGGGAAAACCAGGTACAGGCGCCCCTTCATCTGACCACGCCGACCAGCCCCGCGCACACCGCACATCACCACGCCGCACCATCCGTGCCCGCTGACACGCCGGGGGTGCAGCCATGAGTTCCCGTCGTCTCCGCATCATCTTCTGGTGCCTGTTTGCCTGCATCGTGGCGATGGGTGTTCTGCTCGTGGTGGAGCGGCAGCGCGCGCGGGATCGTGTACGCGATCTGGCGGACGCGACGCCGATCGACGCGCCCTACACCGACACCGAGCCCGTCACGCTGGACCTCGCCAACGACGATGAAGGCACCGTCAGCGCGACGGAGCGGCAGATTGCCTTGCCGACCGAGGTCACGGCGCGTGCCCGGGCGCTGCTCGATCATCTGTTGTCCGAGTACGCCCTGCCGGGCTCCGCACATCCCCTGCCGCCGGGACTTATGGTGAATGAGATCTTCCTTCTGCCGCTGCCGTTGACGGGTCACAGCGTCGATCCCAACGCGACCTCGACGCCGGACGGTCGCGTGCAAACCATTCCTGTACCCTCCGAGGGTCCCGCCGTTGTGCAGCCGCGCACCCCGGGCGGCGAACTCGCAGTGATCGATCTCCGCAGCACCTTCGTCAACAGCCATCCCTCCGGCGTTGAGGCGGAATCGCTGACCCTGGCGTCGATCATTGGAACGCTGCACGCCAACCTGCCGCAGATCGAGCAGATCCGTTTTCTGGTGGACGGCCAGGCACGCGATACGCTGGCCGGGCATGCGGACCTGCTGCGCACCTATCCCTCTCGCGACACGACGGTCGCTGCCGGGAATGTCCGGTGAGCGGGAATCCAGACGTCGAGGGCCCGCAAGAGCAGAGCGCGGGCATTCGGAAGCCGCATCAACGCGTTGTGGGCGTCTTCGACTCCGGCTTTGGCGGCCTCACCGTTCTGCGCGCCCTGCTGCCCCGCCTGCCCGGAACGCACTTCAAGTATCTCGGCGATACCGCACGTTTGCCCTACGGCGCGAAGTCGCAGTCTACGGTCGCCCGGTACGCCGTCGAGGCCGCGCGCTTCCTCACCCAGGGCGGCGCCGAGCTTCTGGTGATCGCCTGCAACACAGCCACAGCGCTCGCCCTGCCTGAGATTCGCGCTGCCGTTTCCGTTCCCGTCATCGGCGTTGTGGAACCGGGTGCGCAGGCGGTGCGCGCGGCGCTGCGAGGGGCTCCTGCCAACTCAACGGCCAGGGACGTTCTCGTGCTCGCCACAGCCGCTACCGTGCAGTCCCACGCCTACCGAAACACCTGCTCTGCGCTGGGTCTTGCGGCCACGGAGATGCCCTGCCCCCTGCTCGTGCCACTGGTCGAAGAGGGCTGGACCGATCATCCCGTGACCCGCGAGGTCCTGCGCATCTATCTGGAACAGGCGCTGTCCGCCACCCCTTCCGGAACGCGTCCCAGAACACATCCCGGGGCCGTGCTGCTGGGCTGCACGCACTACCCGCTCATCGCACCGGCAATCGAAGCCACCCTTCGTGCGCTGGGCTGCCCGGCGCCGGTGGTCGACTCTGCCGAGGCTACTGCTGAAGCCGTTCGGGTCGCGCTGGGCCCCTCCCGGAACACTGCGGAACCGGCAACCTTTGAGTGCTTTGCGACCGATTCAATCGAAAAGTTTGCGCGGCTGGGCAGTCACTTTCTCGGACGCACCATTTCCTCGGTGACGCTGCTCGATCTTGAGAACCCGCAGGCGCTGGAACCGCAGCTACACTGAGCGAACCATGCACTACTTACTCAAGTCGGAACCGGATGCCTACTCCTTCGACGATCTTGTGCGCGACGGCGAGACGGTGTGGGATGGCATCAAGAACCCGCAGGCACTGGCCACGCTGCGCAACATGAAGCCCGGTGAGGTCTGCGTGATCTATCACTCCAACACCGGCAAAGCGGCCGTGGGTACGGCAAAGGTCGCCTCGGTCACGCTCGACGCGGACGGCAAAACACCGCACGTCACGTTGAAGGCCGGCAAACGCCTGAAGCGTGAGAAGCCGCTTGCGGAGATGCGTGAGGCCGCCGTCTTCCAGGGCTCGATCCTGTTTCGGCAGTTCCGGCTGTCGGTCGTGCCGCTTAGCCAGGAGCAGTTCGACTGGCTGATGAGCTGACGCAGGGCGCACCGCAGCCGACCACATCCATACCGCCGGCATCAGAAGCAGCATGAACAGCACAGCTTTGCAGCCCGATGCCGCGCGCTCGGGCACCTTCACCCTCGGCGGTGATCTCGAGGTTCGCCGGCTTGGCTACGGCACCATGCGGCTCGTCGGCGAAGGCGCCTGGGGTGAGCCGCGGGATCGTGAAGAGGCGCGCAACGTGCTGCGCCGCGTGGTTGAGCTTGGAACGACCCTGATCGATACCGCCGATGCCTACGGCCCGGGCATTGCGGAAGAGCTGATCGCCGAGGCACTCCACCCCTACCCTGCGGACCTCGTCATTGCGACCAAGGGAGGCCTCACGCGCCAGGGTCCCGCGAAGTCCAAACCCTGTGGCCGGCCCGACTACCTGCAGCAGCAACTGGAGATGAGTCTGCGCCGCCTGCGCGTCGAGCGCATCGACCTGTACCAACTGCATCGGATCGACCCGACCGTGCCGCTGGCCGACACCCTCGGCGCCCTCAAAGACGCGCAAGCCGCCGGCCAGATACGGCACATCGGACTGTCTGAGGTCACCCCGGAGCAGATCGAGGAAGCGCAGGCGATCGTGCCTATCATCAGTGTGCAGAACCGGTACAACCTCGTGGAGCGCAAGAGCGAGGCCACCCTGCGCTTCTGCGAAGAGCATGGCCTCGGCTTTCTACCGTGGTATCCCGTGAACGCGGGCAAACTCGCCAAGGCCGCCGCAACCGAGCATGACGGCGGCAATCATCCCGTCGCGGAGTTCGCCGAGCAGCACGGCGCCACGGTCAATCAGATCGCGCTCGCCTGGCTTCTGCAGCGCAGCCCTGCCATGCTGCCGATTCCCGGCACAAGCAGCATTGCGCACTTGGAAGAAAATGTGGGCGCCAGCGGTCTCGTGATCTCGGACGAGGATTGGGAAACGCTGGAGTTGATCGTCGACACGCAGGCGAGCTAGTAAGCTGGTGGGCGCCACTACTTTCTACCGGTGCCACTGCCTATGCTTCGCTGGAACCAAGACCGCTGTCACCTCGACCGAAGGGGGACAGTTCCCCTGTCCTGCGTAGTGGAGACACCCCTGTCTTTCGCACGCAACCAGTGCAAACTTTTTCTCTTCGCCGGCTGCTTGTTCCTGCTCGCGGGCTGCCGGGCCCAGCCGCCGCGGGAACCCACAGCCGCGGAAATAGCCAAGGCGATCGAGGCACAGCGCAAGGATCAGCTCGGACCAACGGCAGAAGCCCTGTACATTGAGCCTGAAGCCGGCTTCACGTGGCTGTACACGATGATCAACAACGCTCATCAGACGGTCGATATGACCATGTATGAGCTGACCGATACGACCTTCTCGGGCGGCCTCGTCGCTGCCTGTGGTCGCGGTGTGCGTGTACGCGCGATCCTCGATCAAAGCCTGGAAAAGGTGAACAATACGCCGGCCTACACGCAACTCAACAGCGCCGGCCCGAACTGCTCCGCCGCATGGTCCAACCCCCAGTTTCAGGCAACACACCAGAAGTCACTGATCATCGATCACGGGACCGCGGTCATCATGACAGGCAATCTCACCAGCCGCTACTACCCGACCTCGCGTGATTTTGCGGTGGTACAGAACGATACGTGGGACATCGCCGCCATGCAGGGCACCTTCAACACCGACTATGGCTCCACGAGCGATCTCAAGTACCAGCCAGCGTTCGGTGACACTCTGATCTGGAGCCCAACGACAGCAGAAGCCGACCTGGTCGACATCATCAGCAATGCAAAGAAGACGCTGCTGGTCGAAAACGAAGAACTGGCCGCGCCGAGCATCGTGAACGCACTCGCCGCTGCGTGCAAACAGCATGTCAAAGTGGAGATGGCGATGACGGACACAAATGTCGCGTACCACGTCAATTACTCCACCCTGGAGCACGCCGGCTGCGGTGTACACATCGGCGCCAACGACGCGACGACACTCTACATCCACGCCAAGGCGATCGTTGCCGACATCGGCCTTCCCGCGCAGGTGGCGTATGTGGGGTCGATCAATTTTTCGAATGCATCGTTGACCGAGAATCGCGAACTGGGGCTGTATGTCCACGATCCAGCCACACTGGGTCATCTCAGCGCAACCATGGCGGACGACTATGCTCAGTTCCCTGCCTACAAATGATCTGGCTTACTGTGGCAGCGTTTACGATACCTACGGGAGCACATGCACCATGATTGACATGCAGGGACAGGTCGCCATCGTCTTCGGCGTCGCGAACAAACGCAGCATCGCCTACAGCATCGCCGAATCGCTCGCCAACGCCGGATCCACGCTGGTGCTCTGCTACCAGAGCGAGCGCCTGAAGCGCGAAGCAGAGCAGTTGATTGCCGACCTGGGGCAGACCGGAAAGGCGCGCGCCATCCAGTGCGATGTGTCGAGCGACGCGGAGATCGAGACCGCTTTCGCGCAAATTAAGGAGGCCTTTCCCATTGTGCACACGGTCGTGCACGCCGTCGCGTTTGCTACGGCCGACTCCATGCACAATGATTTTCTCGAGACCAAGCGCGACGACTTCCGCCTTGCGCATGACGTCAGCGTGTACTCCCTGATCGCCATCGCCCGCGCCTCTGCACCGCTGATGACGGAGGGTGGATCGCTGCTGACGCTCACCTACTACGGCGCCGACAAGGTATTCCCAAACTACAACGTGATGGGCGTCGCCAAGGCGGCGCTTGAGGCCACGGTGCGCTACCTTGCCGCTTCGCTCGGCCCAAAGAACATCCGCGTCAACGCGATCTCTGCCGGACCCATCAAGACGCTTGCCGCACGTGGCATCGGCAACTTCAACACCATCCTGGACAAAGTCACGGAGCGCGCACCCCTGCACCGCAACGTGGAACAGGCCGAGGTTGCCGGCGCGGCGCTCTTCTTGTCCAGCAAGCTCGCCAGCGGCATCACCGGCGAGGTCACCTATGTCGATTGCGGCTTCAATATAACGGGGATCTAGCTGGGGCACGACCTCTGATGACGGTCGAGTTGTTGCTGCAATCCTAGAACACACGCGAGGATGCTGCCTGAATTTACGATGGGTGCATGGATCGTCGTCGCTTATTGCAGTACATGGGTCTCGCGGCCGGGACACAACTCACCGCTGCGCCGTTGCGGGCTCTGGCCGCGAACACCGCGCCCACATCGCAAGCTGGACCCGGCTTTCTGCTGAACCAGCTTGGCCTTCTGCCGAGCGCTGAAAAGGCAGCGACCGTTCGCGGGATGAATACGGCGTCAACGTCCTTTCGCGTGTTCTCCGCAGATGGCGATCGCGCGGTGTTTCAAGGCACCCTGACGGCGCCAAAAATCGACCCGCTCTCTGGCGACTTAGTCAGTAAGGCTGCTTTCTCCGCGGTGACGACGCCAGGCACATACATTCTTGAAGTGGGCATTACCAGAAGCTTGCCCTTTCTCGTACAGGCCGACGTCTATGCGGGAGCACTGCGGTCAACGGTGCGCGGGTACACCGGACAACGCTGCGGTTGCACGGTCGATCTTGGCGGCGGCTACCAGCATCCGGCCTGTCACCTGGACGGCAGCTACGGAGCGACCTCCGGAAAGAGCGGTGCCCTGCCCAACCTGGGCGGCTGGCATGACGCCGGCGATTACGGACGCTATGTCGTGAACTCAGGCATCACCTGCGGCACGCTGCTCTGGGCGTGGGAGATGTATCCGGGGGTGTTGCGCTCGCTGGTTCTGGGCATAGCCAGGACGCACACGGGGCTGCCCGACTTCCTCGAAGAGGTGCTGTGGAACCTGGACTGGATGCTGCAGATGCAGGACACGGACGGAGGCGTCTTCCACAAGCAGACCAGCCAGCATTTCTGCGCGTTCATCATGCCGCAGGACGATCACCTCGTCAGCGAGGTCATCGGAACAGGTGCGGCACCGTTCAAGAGCACGTGTGCAACGGCTGACTTCGCTGCGGTAATGGCGATTGCTGCCCGATGCTATCGCGAGTTTGAGACCGCACTGGCCGATCGTTTCCTCGCTGCAGGGAAGAAGGCGTGGCAGTGGGCCGTCGCGCATCCGGCGATCCCCTTCAATAATCCGCCGTCGATCAGCACAGGCGGCTATGGCGACCCGCACTGCAGCGATGAGATTGCGTGGGCATCGGCTGAGCTCTGGCGCACCACCGGCGAAGCGCAGTACGAACAGGCTTTTCTGCGCAGCTTGCCCAAGGAGCTCAGCGAGCTCCCGATCACGGTCCCAACGTGGTCTGACCTCACCTCCATGGCTTGCTGGACCTATGCCATGGCTGACCGGCCGGGCGACCCAGCCACGAAAGAGGCAATCCGTCGCAAAACAGATGCGGTCGCGAAGACTCTGATCCCACTCGGCAAAAGCAACGGGTACGGTAACACCATGGTTGCCGCGGATTATGGCTGGGGATCGAACAGCGTTGCCGCGAATCACTCGATGCTGCTGCTGGTTTCGCATCACTTTCATTCCAACGCGGAGGCTGTGGCCGCGGCGCTGGACAACCTGCACTATCTGCTTGGCCGCAACTGCCACGATGTGTCCTGGGTCACGCAGGTAGGACATCGTCCCTTCATGCATCCGCACCATCGGCCAAGCGCTGCGGACGGCATCATTGCACCCTGGCCGGGACTGCTCTCCGGCGGTCCCAATCGACGCCCCAGTGACCGTGTCGCAAACACCCTGCCGGCGATGCCACCGATGCGCATGTGGATCGACGATGAAGGCGCCTACTCGATGAACGAGATTGCCATCAACTGGAACGCGCCTCTGGTGTTCACGCTCGCCGCGGCCAATGCGCTCTCAAGAGTCACGTAGACCGCAGACGTCTGTTGTATGCTCGCCTCACCATGAGCCGATTGCTTCCATGTTCCGCACTCCTTGCTGTCCTGGCGACGGCCCCGATGCTCGCACAATCCAGTGCAACAACGCCCGCGAAGCCGGTCGTACTGCATGCGGCCCATCTGCTGGACGTTGCGGCTGGACGGCTGATCTCGCCGGGTGAGGTGCTCGTCGAGGGAACACAGATACGTGAGGTGGGCGAGCATGTGTCGCATCCAAGCGGCGCAACCGTGATCGATTTGGGCCGAACGACGCTGATGCCCGGGCTCATCGATGCGCATACCCACCTGTTCCTGCATGTGGGCGACGAAGCCATGCAGACCGTGAATGAGTCCGTCCCGGAGCGCACACTGATCGCCGCGGGGGCAGCCAAAGCCGACGTACTCGCCGGGTTCACCGCGGAGCGTGACATGGGCACGGAAGGTGCCGGCTGTGCCGACGTGGCCGTGCGCAATGCCATCGATGAGGGCTCGATCCTCGGGCCGCGCATGCGTGTTTCCTGCAACGCGATCGACATCCTTGGGGGTCATGAAGACAATCGGAACCGCAATCCGGCCGAGCACCTGCTCTCGAACGCAGACTTCGCGAACTCCGGGGACGAGCTCGTCGCCGTCATGCGCGAACAGCACAAGGAAGGCGCCGACTTCACCAAGATCTACGAATCCGGCCGCGACAAGCTGACAGCCGGCATTTTCACCACGTCGTACCAGTACACGGAAGCTGAACTCGCCGCAGCGGTCGCTGAAGCCCGGCGAACCGGCTCGCGTGTCGGTGTGCATTGCACCGGAGAACCGGGCGCGCGGTATGCGGTCGATGCCGGCGTGGTCAGCCTGGACCACGCATATCTGCTCTCACCCGAGACCATGCAGATCATGCATGACAAAGGAATCTATGCCGTGCCCACGTTTCAAATCACGGAGTACTTTGCCGATCATGCAGCGTCCCCGGCGCTCGCAGAGCAGGAGCGCACCGCCCAGACCCTGCATGCGCAGGAGTTCAAGCGGCAGATGGCCGCCGGTGTGCCATTCGTTGTCGGGTCCGACGTGGGCCCGTTCCCGCACGGCACACAGGCGCATGAGTATGAGCTGATGGTGCAGTACGGCATGAGTCCTGCCGATGTTCTGCGTGCAGGATTGATCAACGGGGCCAAACTCCTCGATTGGGGCGAGGTGATCGGCCAACTGAAGCCGGGCTACTTCGCGGACATCATCGCCGTTCCCGGCGATCCGCTGCAAGACATCTCTGTCCTGAAGCACCCTGTCTTCGTCATGAAGAATGGCGATGTGGTCCGCAAAGACTAG
>CAXTFS010000021.1:0-4657 GCA_964243395.1 uncultured Acidobacteriaceae bacterium
GAGCACACCTACCTGTTCGGCGCGCGCGGGGAGTACCACAGGGGGCGCTACATGGCGTATGGCAAGCTGCTGGGTGGTTTTGCCACTTCGAAGAACAACACTAATGGTCCGCTGCTGAACGTCGGAACCTACCCGGCGTTTGGGATCGGCGGCGGCCTGGAAGCGCGGCTCGACCACCACGTCACCCTCCGCATCGTGGACTATGAGGATCAGCATTGGACGTCCTATGACCCCAACGGCCTGACGCCCCATGTCTTCAGCTTTGGCGCGGCGTACCGCTTCCAGTAGATCGGAACAGATAAGTAGCAGCCCTGCGCTGCGCAAAAAAGGGAAAGGCCGCCTGGCCTTCCCCCTTTTTGCTGTGTCCTAACTAGATTGCCGAGTGCGGTCGACCGCCGTAGAGCTGTCTTAGAAGTGGTACGCCACACCAACCGCCGGTGTCGAAATGACGTAGTAGCGATTCGTCCGGAACTGCGTCTGCCCAAAGTCGGGCGCCTTTAGGGCAAAGCCGCGATACTCGATGCGCAGATCGAAGCTGGGGCTGATCTCATACGCCACACCGCCACCGAACAAAGCGCCGACGTTGGTGTTCTGCTTTAGGTCTTGAATCTGTGTTCCCGTGTCCAGGATCGGCGTAAAGATCATGCCGCCAATGCCACCTTCGACAAACGGATTGTATTTCTTGTAGTTCCGCGAATACACATAGGCAGTCGATAGCTCCTGCTGCCGTGCATGCACACGAATATTCGGGAACCCGGCAGAGAAGTTATTGAAAATGTCGGAATTCTGGGCCCAACCGTAGTTGACCTCCAGCCCGCTCCTCGGCGTCAGGAGATATCGATAGCTGCCGAGTACACCACCCGTCTTTGTCGTGCTGAAGGGCGTAACCCCGTTGCCGTATACGTCGGGGGCCAGAAGGCCAAAGCCGCTGATACTGAAATCCTGCCGGCTCTCCTGCGCTCGCCCCAAACCAACGGCACTCACAAGCAGAGTGCCCAGCAACACAATCTTCTTCATGCTTCCAGAGATCCCTTCGCGATGCGTCTGCCGTTCTCACCTGCCCTGCTGCACGCAGCGCCGAGATGCAAACGATCAAGTGTTATTGTACCCGCACCCTTTCCCTTGGACTCCCGAAAGCCCATCTGGTCCCGTCGCGACCTTCAGACTTCTAGGCGGCAGGGCAATTTTCCTGCCGTTAGCGACCCCGCTCCTCCTCGAAGCAGAACGGCGATCCCTGGGCCGCGGCGTGCTCTTCGACCGCGCCCAGAAAGGCCTGGGCCGCATGGGAAAGCGTGGTCCGCTTGCGGGAGACCAGTCGCAACTTGCGCTCCATCTGCAACTGCGGCACCAGCACCGGGACCAGCGCACCCGAGGCAAGCTCATGCTCCACGCAAAGCTGCGGCACCAGCGCCACACCGTTGCCATGCTCCACAAAGCGCTTGATCGCCTCCAGGCTGGGCAGCTCCACATCCATGTTCAGGGGCGTGCGATGCCGGTGAAAGGCTGAAATTACCTTCTGCCGCAGTGGGGACGGCACGTTATGGGCAACAAAGGTCTCCTGCCCCAGTCGCTTGATCGACGCGCTTCGCTCCCCCGCTAACGGGTGGCGCCGTCCCACGATACAAACCAGCCGGTCCCGGTACACCACCGTGGAGCGCACCTGGGGATCGTCGGGCCGAAAGCTGAGAACGCCCAGTTCTACCGAGTGCTGCAACACCTCATCGGCGATACGGCTCGCCAACGCGCGCCGCACCGCGACCTTGACCCGCGGGTACGCGCGCCGGAAGACATCCAGCACCGGCAGCAGGTACAGGCAGGTGTACTCATTGGCCGCCAGGTTCAACCGGCCGTGATGCAGCGAGCGGAGATCCGCGAGTGCGGCGCCCGCCTCCGTGCGCAGGTTCAACATCTTGCGCGCATAGTCGCGCAACACCTCCCCCGCATCGGTCAGGGTGCCGTCGCGCGAGCGTTCCAGCAGCGTTTCGCCCACCTCTGCCTCGAGTTTTGCGATCACCTGGCTCACTGCAGGCTGGGTGCGATGCAAGCGCGCCGCCGCCCGTGAAAAGCTGCGTTCTTCCGCCACTGCCAGAAAGGTCTCGAGTTGAAACAGGTCCATACGCGTCTCAGGGCCACGGTGCCGCGGCTGATGTTCGCATTAGAAATCGGAATGGAAGCGCTGCGCAAAATAAGTGTGAGTTATTCTTGCCACACAACGTATGCAGCTGCCGAACAACATCGCCTTCTTCGATACCACCCTGCGCGACGGTGAGCAGTCACCCGGTTGCACGATGCACCACGACGAAAAGCTTCGCATGGCGCACCAGCTTGCGAAGCTCGGCGTGGACATCATCGAGGCCGGTTTCCCGATCGCGTCCGATGGTGATCTGCGCTCCGTTGGCTCGATCGCGGAAGAGGTTGGGCGGGGTGCGCAGGCACCCAGGATCGCCGCGCTGGCAAGGGCAAAGCAGGGCGACATCGAAGTCGCCGCCAAGGCCGTGGAGCGCGCCCACAGGCCGCGCATTCACACCTTTCTCGCCACCTCCGATCTGCACCTCGAAGCCAAGCTGCGCATCACCCGCGCAGAGGCACTCGAGCAGGCCGCCGAAGCCGTGCGCCTGGCGTGTCGTTACACCGAGGATGTGGAGTTCTCCGCGGAAGACGCTACCCGTTCGGACCTCGACTTCCTTGTTGAGATCGTTACGGTGGCCATTCAGGCGGGCGCCCGTACCATCAATCTCCCGGACACCGTTGGCTACAGCACCCCTGCCGAGTACAAGGCGCTTTTTGAGGCTATGCACGCCCGCGTACCTGGCGCGGCAGACGTCATCTTCTCCACACATTGCCATGACGATCTCGGCATGGCAACGGCCAATGCACTGGCCGGCGTCCTCGGCGGCGCGCGTCAGGTGGAAGTCACCGTGAATGGCATAGGCGAACGTGCCGGCAACGCCGCGCTCGAGGAGGTGGCCGCGGCCATGATGGTGCGCCGCGATCGTCTCCCCTTCTCCAGCAACATCGTGATGGACCAGATCGCTCCAAGCTCCGCGCTGCTGGGGGAACTCATCAGCTTCCACTGCGCACCCAACAAGGCCGTCGTCGGCAAGAACGCGTTCGCACATGAGTCCGGGATTCATCAGCATGGTGTCTTCGCCAACCCGCTGACCTACGAGATCATGACGCCGGCCTCGGTTGGTGTCACCGCGAACAGCATCGTGCTGGGCAAGCACTCTGGCCGCAAGGCGCTGCAGTTCCGTTTGCGCGAGCTGGGCCATGATCTCGCCGGTGAGCCGCTCGATGTGGTCTACGGACGTTTCACCCAGCTCGCTGATCGCAAAAAATCGATCTACGATCAGGACCTCGTCGCCCTGCTGCAAAGCGCCCCTGTGATGGCATGATGGCGCCCGCACTGAACATCCACGCGCGATCCAGAATGCAAACGCGCAAGTCCATGAACCGGAGTTTCCAAGCATGAAAGTACGCATCGCACTTCTCGCCGGCGACGGCATCGGCCCTGAGGTCACACGCGAGGCCGTGAGTGTTCTGCGCGCGGTGGCCGGTGCCAACGGGCACGAGCTCACCTTTACCGAAGCCCTCATCGGCGGTGTTGCCATCACCGCAACCGGCACGCCCTTGCCGCAGGCGACGATCGATCTTTGCCTCGCCAGCGACGCCGTTCTGCTCGGTGCTGTTGGCGACAATCGCTTCAACCATCTCTCGCCCGACAAGCGCCCTGAGGCGGGTCTGCTGCAGATCCGTCAGGTCCTCGGCGGCTTCGCCAATCTGCGCCCCGCAGTCGCCTACCCTGCCCTCGCCGATACTTCGCCCTTGCGTCCGGAGATCACGCGCGGCGCCGAGATCCTCTTCGTGCGTGAGCTGCTCGGCGGCCTTTACTTTGGCGCGCCTCGTTCGTGGAACAAGGAGACCAACGAGGCCGTCAACACCATGCGCTATACGCGTCAGGAAGTGGAGCGCGTCGCGCGTGTCGCCTTTGATCTCGCGGGCAAACGACGCGGCAAGCTGACCTCTGTCGATAAAGCCAACGTGCTGGAATGCTCGCAACTTTGGCGTGCCACCGTCGATGCACTCAAGCCCGAGTTCCCCGCCGTCACCGTAGAACATCAGCTCGTCGATTCCATGGCCATGCACCTCATGACGCGGCCGCGCGATTTCGATGTGGTCCTCACCGAGAACCTCTTTGGCGACATCCTTTCCGACGAATCCGGCGTCATCACCGGCTCGCTCGGCATGTTGCCCTCCGCCACCATCGGCGGCAAGGTCAATCTGTATGAGCCCGTCCATGGCTCAGCACCCGACATCGCCGGCACGGGTAAAGCCAATCCGCTCGGAGCCATCCTCACCGCCGCAATGGTGTTGCGGCACTCAGCTGGCCTCGAGCCTGAAGCGTCCGCCATCGAATCCGCGGTGATGCATGTACTTGAAGCGGGCCATCGCACCCCGGACATCGCTCGCGGCAGCTCCGCGGCGCCCGTCACAACAGAGCGCATGGGATCGCTGGTGCGCGAGGCCCTGCATGCCTCGCTCGATCGCATGCAGTCGCTGCACGCGGTATAGATTGTCGTCCTCCATGCGCCTTCGGATTCAACTCGCACTCGCATTCCTGCTCCCGTTGGCAGCGTGGGATGCGTCTGCGCAGATC
>CAXTFS010000021.1:4757-18843 GCA_964243395.1 uncultured Acidobacteriaceae bacterium
AACGCAGCCCAGAACGCAGCCCAGACGGCACAGTGCCGTAACATCCGCCAGCCTGCAGTGGCTCTGGGAATATGCGCAGCCAACGCCCAACGGCAACGCGGTCACCCTGCGTGGCGATGAGCGCTTTGCCGGGATGCTCAGCAACAGTTTTCAGCAACCGCAGGCTTTCTGGGGCAAAAACATCCCGCTTGCCGACGCGATCCCACGCTTCCTCTCACGCAATGGCGAGGTCAACGGCAGGGGCAATCGCTACCTCATGATCGATGGCTGCGTTCCAAGCTTCTGTGCCGAGCACGGCATGCTTTGGATCGACCTGGGTACACCCGAACCGCTGCTTGTCTTTGCTGCTGTGGACTGGACAACGCAGGATCACACCACAGACGAAGCTGCGGCCGACTACGATCTTTGGCTCTTCCCCAACCATGAGGTCGCCGCGGATGCTCTGCCGCTCGCCTTCACGCAATCGATCGCCGATTGGGATGCCAGGCTGGCGGCCGCGCACCGCGGGGTACCGCACATTGCACATGCAATTTTGGTAGAACCTGACGGCCAGCCGCATCCACTCGATCCCACGTTTGCCGGGGCGAACACGCGCCCGGCGCAGGCCGATACCAGCTCTCCCAAACAGCCCGACAACGACTAAGCCTTCCACAGCGAAACGCACGCGCACGATCCGAAGAGACGATATGACCTTACCCGCAAGTTCCCAGCCGCAAACATCGCAACCGCGCACACTGTTCGAGAAGGTCTGGCAACAACACATCGTCGCTGAGCCCCCAGGCGAACCAACGCTGCTCTACGTCGATCTGCAACTCGTCCATGAGGTCACAAGCCCGCAGGCATTTGAGGGTCTTCGCCTCACGGGCCGTCCGCTACGCCGCCCCGACCGTCACATCGCCACCGTGGACCACAACGTGCCGACAACCTCGGCTGCTGACCGGCTGGTCATCGCAGACGATATTGCCGCCGCACAGGTGAACGCGCTGCGCAAAAACTGTGCCGAGTTCGGCATAGAATTCTTCGACGTGCAGGACGCCGCACAGGGCATCGTGCACATGATTGGCCCTGAACTTGGCGCCACCAAGCCCGGCATGACCATCGTCTGCGGCGACTCACACACCTCCACGCACGGCGCGTTTGGGGCATTGGCATTCGGCATCGGCACCAGCGAAGTCGAGCACGTGATGGCGACGCAAACGCTGCCGCAGGACAAGCCCAGGACCTTCCGCATCAACGTCGAAGGCGAGTTGCCCTTCGGTGTTACCGCCAAGGACATCATCCTCGACATCATCGGTCGCATCGGCACCGACGGCGCCACGGGCTACGTCGTCGAGTACGCCGGTTCCGCCATTCGCGCGCTCTCCATGGAAGGCCGCATGACCGTGTGCAACATGTCCATTGAAGCCGGTGCGCGTGCCGGCATGATCGCGCCCGACGACACCACCTTCGCCTACCTCAAAGGCCGCCGCTTCGCCCCCGGCACCTTCAGCACCCACACGGGTGCCCCATCCTCAGCGACCGTTGCATCGTCAGTCAGGTTGGGTCCGCAGACTCCCGCCATCGACGAAGCCGCCTGGAATCTAGCCGTCCAAAACTGGAGCGCGCTCGTCACCGACGAAGGCGCCACCTTCGATCGTGAGCTCACCATCGACGCCACCCAACTCGCCCCACGCGTCACCTGGGGCACCTCGCCCGGTATGGTGACCTCCATCGAAAGCACCGTCCCCTCACCCGATGACGCGCTCACCGATGCCGATCGCAAGAGCTTCAGCCGCGCGCTCGAGTACATGGACCTCAAGCCCGGCACCAGGATCGAAGACATCGCCGTCGACGCTGTCTTCCTCGGCTCCTGCACCAACGCCCGCATCGAAGACCTGCGCGCCGCGGCAGGAATCGTGCGTGGCCATCATGTCTCCACCACCGTGCGCGCCATGGTCGTGCCGGGTTCGCAGGTCGTCAAGCGCCAGGCTGAAGACGAAGGCCTCGACGAGATCTTTAAGACCGCAGGCTTCGAGTGGCGCGAACCGGGCTGCTCCATGTGCCTCGGCATGAACCCCGACATCCTTGCGCCCGGCGAGCGCTGCGCCTCCACGTCAAACCGCAACTTCGAAGGCCGTCAAGGCCGCGGCGGACGCACGCATCTGCTGTCACCCGTGATGGCTGCCGCGGCTGCGATCACAGGCCATCTCACCGATGTGCGCACGTGGAACAGGGGTGCTCCCGCGCACACTTCCGCCGCGAATCCAGATTTCGATCTCACCCACGATCTCGTTGAAGGAGGTTCACGTTAATGCAGCCCATCAACGTGCTCACGGGCACAGCCGCTCCCTTGCCGCTGCCCAACATCGACACCGACCAGATCATCCCCAAGCAGTTCCTCAAGCGCATCGAGCGCACCGGCTATGGCGACTTCCTCTTCTACGATTGGCGTCGCGTGCAGGAAGGTCCACACACCGGCGCACACGACCCAGGCTTCGTGCTGAACAAGCCGGAATACAGCGGCGCTGCGATCCTCCTCGCAGAGAAAAACTTCGGCTGCGGCAGCTCTCGTGAACACGCCGCGTGGGCCATCTTCCAGTACGGCTTTCGCGCTGTGATCGCGCCGAGCTTCGCCGATATCTTCTACTCCAATGCCGGCAAGAATGGCATCGTGCTCGTGCGTCTCTCTGATGAGGATGTAGAGACGCTCATCAGCCGCTCGACCACTAACCCCGAGCACCGCATCACCATCAACCTCGAACAGCAAACCGTCACCGATGATGCAGGCTTCCAGGCCCACTTCGACATCGATCCGTTCCGCAAGCATTGTCTGCTGAATGGCCTCGATGACATCGGTCTCACACTGCTCCACGCCGACGACCTTTCAAGGTACGAGGCCAGGCACGATAATGAGTTCTGGCTTGCACCCAAGAACATCCAGCAAGGTTAAAGACGGGGTCTCAGCCCCTGAGGTTCATGCTTTGAGCAACACATCTGTACCCGGCAAGACAAACTCGATCGCCCTCACCGAAGGCCCCTCACGCGCCGCCGCACGCAGCTATCTGCGCGGCGTGGGCTTCTCGAAGGAGGACCTTGCCAAACCCATCATCGGTGTCGCCAACACCTGGACCGAGATCGGCCCCTGCAATTTCCATTTGCGCGCCGTGGCCGATGCCGTCAAGCAGGGCGTCCGCGAAGCCGGCGGCACGCCCATGGAGTTCAACACCGTCACCATCTCCGACGGCATCACCATGGGCACCGAGGGCATGAAGGCCTCGCTGATCTCGCGCGAGGTCATCGCTGACTCGATCGAACTCGTCTCGCGCGGCAACAGCTTCGACGGCCTCGTCTGCATCGCGGGCTGCGATAAAAACATGCCCGCCGCCATCATGGCGCTCGCGCGGCTCGACATCCCCGGCATGATGCTCTACGGCGGCAGCATCGCCCCGGGCGCGTTAAAGCAGCCCGATGGCAGCACGAAAGAGATCACCATCCTCCAGGTCTTCGAGGGCATGGGATCGCATGCCGCCGGCAGGATCAATGACGAGCAGCTCGAAGCCCTGGAAGCCGCGGCCTGCCCCGGCCCCGGCGCGTGCGGCGGCCAGTTCACGGCCAACACCATGGCCATGGCTGGCGAGTTTCTCGGCATCTCGCCAATCCAGATTACCGGTGTACCCGCGATGAGCAAAGACAAGCACGATGCCTCACGTGAAGCTGGCCGATGCCTCATGGACCTGGTGCGCAACGGCATCACGCCACGCCGGATCCTCACCCGCGAAGCGCTCGAGAACGCCATCACGGCCGTATGCGCGTCCGGTGGTTCCACCAACGCCGTACTGCACCTCATCGCCATCGCGCATGAACTCGATATCCCGCTCTCCATGGAAGACTTCGACGCTATCTCCGAGCGCACGCCCTTCATCTGCGATCTCTCGCCGGGTGGCAAGTACGCTGCCAAGGACTATCAGGAGGCCGGTGGCTCGCGCGTGCTTGCGAAGCGTCTGCTCGACCGCGGCCAGCTGCACGACATCCCAACCGTGACCGGCAAGTCGCTGCACGAAGAAGCGGCGCTGGCCGACGAGACGCCCAATCAGCCCGTCATCCACAGCTGGGAGAATCCACTCAAAGCCACCGGCGGTCTCGTCATCCTGCGCGGCAATCTTGCACCCGAGGGCTGCGTAGTCAAAGTTGCCGGCCATGAGCGCATCCTGCACACCGGCCCCGCACGCGTCTTCGAGTCCGAAGACCTCTGCCACGCAGCCGTCGAGCGAGGTGACATAAAACCCAACGATGTGCTCGTCATCCGCTACGAAGGCCCACGTGGCGGCCCAGGCATGCGCGAGATGCTCGCCGTCACCGCCGCCATCAAAGGCATTCCCGAGCTGAGCGAAACCGTAGCGCTGCTCACCGACGGCCGCTTCTCGGGCGCCACCCGCGGCCTGATGGCCGGCCACGTCGCCCCCGAAGCCCAGTTGGGCGGCCCCATCGCTGCTGTGCGCGAAGGCGACAGGATCACCTTCGACATCTCCAACCGCAAACTCACGCTGGACGTCCCCGACGAAGAGATTGCTGAGCGTTTGAAGACGTTCCAGGCACCCGAGCCACGCTATAAACGCGGAGTTTTTGCGAAGTATGCAAATTCTGTCGGCAGCGCCAGCCAAGGAGCGATCACAACGTAACCAGACGCGAGGCCGGAACGGCACGGCTTGGCCGTGCCACTGCTGGTTAAGACGTCCGCGGCACGCTCCTTAACACCCTCGATACACACTGACATCGACTCCACTCACGTTTCACAAACGCATCAGCACCTTTACGGCGGCATGTTCATGACAGAGATAAAGAACATCAATCAACACCCCACCCTCACCGGCGCCGAGATCCTATGGGCCACACTCGCCGGCGAAGGCACCACCACCGTCTTCGGCTATCCCGGCGGCGCGATTCTGCCCATCTACGACGCCCTGCGCAAGTTCCCCTCCATCCATCACGTGCTCGTACGTCACGAGCAGGGTGCCTCACACATGGCGGACGGCTACGCACGCGCCTCAGGCCGTGTCGGCGTATGTATGGCCACCTCGGGCCCTGGCGCCACCAACCTCGTGACCGGCCTCGCCACGGCCATGCTGGACTCGATCCCGATCGTTGCCATCACCGGTCAGGTTTCCTCCAAGGTGCTCGGCACGGATGCCTTTCAGGAAGTCGATATCACGGGCATCACGCTGCCGATCACAAAGCACAATTTCCTCGTCACGCGTGCTGAAGACATCGCCACGACCGTTCGCCAGGCCTTCCAGATCGCACGCTCCGGCCGTCCCGGCCCGGTGCTGGTCGACATCACCAAGGACGCGCAACAGGCAACCGCTGTCTTCGACTTCGACATGTGCTGCCCACGGGCCGCACGCCCGCATCCCATGTTGCGCGTCGAAAGCAATGCTTTCGCGCAGGCTGCAGAACTCATCCAGTCCGCAACGAAGCCGGTGATCCTGGCAGGCCACGGCATCGTCGAATCCGGCGCGCAGGCCGAGGTCCTTGCCTTCGCGGAAGCGCGTGGGATCCCGATCGCCAGCACACTGCTCGGTCTTGGCGCCATTCCCGCCGGCCACCCGCTCTCGCTCGGCATGATGGGCATGCACGGCGAGTCGTGGGTCAACAACGCGATCCAGGAAGCCGACCTTCTGCTGGCCTTCGGTATGCGCTTCGATGACCGCGTGACTGGCAATCTCGCGCATTACGCGCCCAACGCCAAGAAGATCCACGTCGAGATCGATCCCAGCGAGATCAACAAGAACGTCAAGGTCGACGTCGCGCTCATCGGTGATCTCAAGCAGGTACTGCAACAGCTGCAAACCACGATCGACCTGTCATCCCGCAATCCAGCCGCTACTGATTTGTCATCCCGCAGCGCAGCGGAGCGATCTGCTTCTCGCGAGTGGCTGCAGCACATCGCCCGCAGCAAGGGCGAAGTCGCCGTGCGCGACATCATCAACCTCCCCGACAACGGACGCCTCTACGCCGCGCATGTCATCCACGACATTTGGCGCGAAGCGCAGGCTGCAGGCCGCCTCAACGACACGATCATCGTCACCGACGTAGGCCAGCACCAGATGTGGGAAGCCCAATACTTCAAGCATGAATCGCCACGCAGCCTGATCACTTCCGGCGGCCTCGGCACGATGGGCTTTGCGCTGCCCGCGGCGATCGGCGCCAAGTTTGCCTGCCCCGAAAAAGACGTCTGGGTCATCGCCGGCGATGGTGGCTTTCAGATGACCGCCGCCGAGCTTTCCACGATCGCGCAGGAGGGCCTCGCCATCAACATTGCGGTCATCAACAACGGCTTCCTGGGCATGGTCCGCCAATGGCAGGAGGCCTTCTACGACAAGAACTACTCGGCTTCGCCGATCCTCTCGCCCGACTTCGTCCTGCTCGCTGCGGCACACGGCATCGAAGGCGCCACCGTCGGCGACCGCCCTCAGGTCATCCCCACCGTCACCCGCGCCCGCACCGCCAACAAGCCGTTCCTGATCAACTTCCAGGTCGAAAAGGAAGACGGCGTCTACCCCATGATTGCGCCCGGTGCGGCTCTGCACGAGATGGTGCGTCGGCCCAGCAAAGATCCGCTGCTTGAGACTGCGGAGGACTGAGATCGTCTCCTCGCACCCTCTACGCCATGTCTGAAACCCAGGTACACGTCAGGCTTGAAATCCTTACGCCGAGCGGGGCGCGTCAGCCCGTCCATCTGACACATGGACGCGTTGCTCCCTGGCCGCTCGAAGTTCAGTTCTACGATGGCAGCAGGGAGCACTACGGCGAATGGACGTTATGGCACAACGTAGTCAAGTTGCGAGAGGATCTCGAAGCGGACGGGAAGCGTCTGCTCTGCGTAGCCTCCCGCCGCAACACGGTCGTGTCCGGCATGCTGCTCGACATCCTTGGAGGCCTCGTTGTGTATGGGGTTTACCTGGGGCAGGCGGCTCGACGTGAAGACCAGGTCAGTCTTTTTCTTCCAGTAGCTCCAGAAGAAGTCGGAACCGTTGCCGAACAACAGGTCTTCAAAGAACAATGGTTGCAATCATTGCGCAAGCAGAACGGAAACTGATGCTTCACACTTTCGTAGCCCTGGTCCAGGACAAACCCGGCGTGCTCACCCGCGTCGCCTCCCTGTTTCGCCGCCTTAACATCAACATTGTCTCGTTGACGGTCGGTGAATCGGAGCGCGCTGACACGTCGCGCATGACCATCGTCTGCGAGGCTCCGGAGACCGCCGCCCATCGCATCCGGGCCTCGCTGTACAAGCTGGAAACCACCGTGGATGTTGACGAAGTCAACCGCGCCGAAGCCGTTGTGCGTGAGCTTTGCCTCATCAAGGTTGCTGCCGGCCCAAGCTCGCCACATGGCGTGCATTCGCGCTCGCAGATCTTCGAGTTGGCCACTGTCTTTCGTGCCCGTGTCGTCGATCTCGCGCCCGAATCGATCATGCTCGAAATGACCGGTTCTGCCTCCAAGATCGAAGGCCTTCTACAAGTGCTGCGCGAGAGCGGCTTCGAGGTGCTGGAGGTTTCACGCACCGGCCGCATGGCCATGCGCCGCGGCCAGCACACCAGCCGCGTGCTGAAAGCGCTTGGCAGCAAGCAGGACAACTTCAACTCGCACGCTGCCGAAAACATCGTTGACCCAGATGCTCTACCGGAAGACGAAACCATCCCAAATCAGTTTGACGAGCACGAGGCATGAGCATGCGGCCGGCAGCGTCTTCGCTCTGACACCATCGTCATGGAGAGGCCCTGCACAACGCGCGATGAATTGACTCCGAACGCCACGATGCAACCCAGACTTTGAACTTCGCAAGGGGAACGATCTCTCCTTGACTCACGAAAGGAACAACCTAGAATGGCAAAGACATACCACGACGCAGATGCAGACCTCTCCCTGATCCAGGCCAAGAAGGTCGCGGTCATCGGCTACGGCTCACAGGGCCACGCCCATGCGCTAAACCTCAAAGACTCCGGCGTTGAAGTAAAGATTGGCCTTCGTCCTGACTCTCCTTCAGCCAGGAAGGCAGAGCTCGCCGGTCTTGAAGTGCTCAGCGTGACGGACGCAGCCCACTGGGCTGACGTGCTAGTGCTGCTTGTGCCCGACCAGACCGCGGCGAAGGTCTACAAGGAGATGGAAGCGGGCCTGCAGTCAAAGGGTTCAGACGGCGAGCCGAAGACACTCATGTTCGCGCATGGCTTCAATATCCGCTTCCGCACCATCACGCCTCCCGAGAGCATCGATGTCTCGCTCGTTGCGCCCAAAGGCCCTGGACATCGCGTGCGCGAAGTCTTCACCGAAGGCGGTGGTATCCCGGCGCTCGTAGCCGTGGAGCAGGACGCCAGCGGCAAGGCCATGCAGGTGGCCCTGAGCTATGCGAAGGCCATCGGTGCCACACGCGCCGGCGTGCTCGAGACCACCTTTACCGAAGAGACCGAAACCGATCTCTTCGGCGAGCAGGCGGTTCTTTGCGGCGGCACAGCAGCCTTGGTGAAGGCTGGCTTCGAAGTCCTTACCGAGGCCGGCTATCAGCCTGAACTCGCCTACTTCGAGGTGCTGCACGAGCTCAAGCTGATCGGCGATCTGCTGTACCGCGGCGGCCTCGAGTACATGCGCTACTCCATCTCCGACACCGCCGAATGGGGTGACTACATCGCGGGTCCACGCATCGTTACACCCGATGTGAAGCAAGCGATGCGTGGCCTGCTCGATGACATTCGTTCGGGTGCGTTCGCCAAGCGCTTCATCGAGGAGAACGAGACCGGCCGCAAGGGCTTTGAGCAGCATCGTGCGGAGGAGCGTGCACACCCAATCGAGAAGGTCGGTGCTGAGTTGCGTGCCGGTATGCCCTTCCTCAATCCCGTAAAGGTGGAAAACGGTTCCGTCGTTAAAGCGTAAGCGCGCGGGATGCCGGCCCAGTCACCGGCATCTCGCATCGCCAAGCGGCGTACGGATACGAACAGGTTCGGGGGGCTTACCGAGCGCCTGCCGTCGGCAACGTGTAGATGCCTTCCTTCAGCGCCCTTGTCAGCACCGTTCGCGTGAGTTCGGGCTCGCCACCGGCAAACGGCTCGCCGTTAAGGCTGATCTCTGGTGGATTGTGCGCAGGATCAGCCACATATTCGTTCAATCCCTGCGCGACGCGCCCCTGCCGCTTGTTCAAGAATTGATCGCCGAAGAGATCGCCGGCAGCCGCAAACAACATTGTGGCCCCGCACATCGCGGCGTACACCAAACGCCTTCGCGACCGAAGACGCACCGCGACCAACACGCGCGGCATCCAGTACACGTAGCAGGCGATGAGCAACAGATCCGAGTAGATCTTGTAACGCCCCGTCAGGCTGAGGTTAAGGCCCTGTCCTACGCGCACCTGCGCAACCACAGCGGCCGAAAGCAGATACCAGGCCATCGTCCAGAACCCGAAGGGATCGCTTCGGTAAAGACGTGTCTTGAACTGGTGCACCATCGTCGCAACGATCAGCAAACCCAGCCCCATCGAGGCGTTCTTCACCGGAACATGATGGATGTTCTCAATCGCGCCTCCCGTAAAGGCTAAGAAAAACAATCCTTTTTGAAGCGGGCCGTGATGCGGATCGGTTGGCTGCACAACAAACGGAACGTAGCGGTACAGATACAGGCAGAGCGCGACGATTTCGGACGCGCACCATAGGGCCGCCCCACGCACACGGCGCTCCCCGATCAATACCGCCAACCCGATCGGCGCCAGCAGGAACCCGTTGGCCGAGGCGAGACTTGCGACCATCGCACACAGGCACGCAAGCGGCAGCGCAGACTTGCTCTTGCGCAGCAGAAAGTGCAGCGAAGCAAGCGTGAAGAGCACGACGGGCATCGTCTGCAAACCGCACATCGCCCAGTCAAAGTTCTCAGCAGAGTTGAGTTGAAAGAGCAGGTAGCAGACCGGCGCAAAGAGCAAGAAGCGGTGCGCGACCTCTGTTTCGGAGACGAAGGTGTTCCTCCACAGCACGTACGCAACAACGAGCACCAGCGCATTGCCAAGCAGAATCAGAAAGCCGAAGTGAACGTGCCCTGTGAGCGCCAGGTCCGCAGCAACGACCGCGTGCTCCACGACCAGCTTGTACTCCCCATGCTGCGCAGCGAGTAAGTACAGCAGCTTGGAGCCAGGGCCCGGCAGATCTTTAAAGCTCAGCGCGAACATCAGGATCGCATGGTAGTCGTCAAACATGGGCACAGGGCGCATCTCACGCCAAAGCAGGGCATAGAACGCAATCGCGGGCAACAGACAAAAGGCAAGCGCCACAACGGTCCTGCTTTTCTCCGACCACGGTACCGCTGCTTGCATAAGGCCATTATCGCTTGCAGACGTTGAAGGATCTCTCCGGTCATGCGTGCCTTGTACCGGCCGAAAACATCCAACGAAGCATGAGCACAGCAACCGTTCTCCGCCTTCGCGACGGCTTCGGCCTCGATCACCTCCACGTGGAGGAAATGGCCGTACCCACACCCGGTCCCCTTGAGGTCCATGTGCAGTTTCATGCGGCGTCACTGAATTATCGTGACCTGTCCGTCGCACTCGGAAGCTACAACCCGAAGATGCAGTTGCCCCGCATCCTCGGTTCGGACGCGGCCGGCGTTGTGATGGCCATCGGAGAGAAGGTCACAAAGCTCACGCCGGGCGATCGCGTGACCAGCCTTTTCTTTCAGGACTGGCAGGACGGCACGATCACGCAGTCGAGCGGCAAGAATGCGCTGGGTGGACCCATCGATGGCGTGTTTGCAACCGACTGCATCCTGCCGGAGACCGGCTTGCTGCGCTTCCCCGAATCACTCTCCTTCGGCGAAGCGGCCACACTGCCCTGCGCGGCCCTGACTGCGTGGAATGCCCTGGTCGAGAAGGGTGGATTGCACGCCGGTCAAACCGTGCTGATCCTCGGAACCGGTGGTGTTTCGATCTTTGCGCTGCAGCTTGCGAAGGTGCACGGAGCCAAGGTCATTCTCACCAGCTCCTCCGATGAGAAGCTGGCGCGTGGGCGCACCCTGGGTGCAGACGAGACGATCAACTACCGGACGACCCCGGAGTGGGACACCGAGGTGCTGCGCCTCACGGGCGGGCGCGGTGTTGACCATGTGGTTGAGGTGGGCGGTTCGGGCACGATGGCGCGATCACTCAACGCCGTCGCGGTGGCCGGGCACGTACACCTGATCGGTGTGCTTGCTGAACCCGGCAAGGGCGTGGATGTGCTTCCCGTGCTGCGCAAATCAATTCACCTGAACGGCGTGTATGTGGGCAGCCGTCGCATGTTCGAGCGCCTCAATGCAGCGGTAGAGATCAACAGGATCGCCCCTGTGATCGATCGCGTGTTCCCGCTCGCCAGCGCGCGAGAGGCCTTCGCGCACCTGCAGAGCGGCAATCACTTCGGCAAGATCGTGCTCGACTTGGGGGCGTGAGTCCAACACGCGTCCAGGTAGGGCAACGAGGCGTGACGAACAGGAACGGCTAACGGGATGTATGCCCGATGATCTCGACTACTGACTTATCCGGCGCCGTCCAAGCCGGGGCGCCATCGTGCGTCAGCCGGCGCGCGCGGTCGTCCCAGTGAAGCTTTGTGATGGAAGCGACCCCATTCTCGTACGCGTAGCTTGTGCCGTCGTCAGAGAAGAGCGTGAACTGCCCATCGGCACCCGGATAGACGCGCACAGAAGCGATGGTCTGCTTCTCCCGCGTGCTCGTCACGGCCGAACCCAGCGGCAGGACGGAGCCCGCTCGAACAAACAGCGGCAGGGTGTCAATCGGCGCGCTGACTGTGACCGTTTGACCACCCTTCAGGCGCTCATTCGTCCAGAAGTTGTACCAGTCACATCCTGCCGGCAGATACACCTGGCGCTGCGTCGCTCCCTGCTCGGTGACCGGGGCCACCAGGAACGCAGGGCCGAACATGTACTCATCGCGAAGATCGGCAACATGGGGATCTGCAGGAAAGTCCATGAACAGCGCGCGCATGTACGGTGCGCCGGTCTGGTAACTCGCATAGCCCAGCGAATAGGTGTACGGCAGAAGCTGGTAGCGCAGACGCAGGTACTTCGCCAGGATCGGCTCGGCCTGTTTGCCGTAGGACCAGACCTCGTTGTGATCCCGCTCGCCGTGCGCCCGCATCACCGGCTGAAAGGCGCCCCACTCAAACCAGCGCACAAACAGCTCGGGATAATCCTCGTAGTTGCCGATCGTGCCGCGCACATCCGAGCCATCGATCAGCGGTGGATGCTGTGCATGGTAGTTGGCCGGGATCATTGGAGAGAAGAATCCCGCAATATCCGTATCCCAGTACGGCATGCCCGACGCGGTAAAGTTTAGACCCGCAGGAATCGAACGCTTCAGCATGTCCCAGGTGGACACGATGTCGCTCGACCAGAAGACTGTTCCGTTGCGCTGCGCGCCAAGGTACGCGGCGCGGGCAAGGATCATCACGCGGCGGCTGTCTCCGAAGTCGCGGCGAAAACCGTCGTACACCGACGCGGTATGGAACAGCGGATAGACGTTATAAAAGCGCGTGCCTGAGCCGATCGAAAAGACATCCTTCGCGGGATCAATGTCCGGTTCGGTCTCGTCCAGCCAAAGGTAGTCGAAGTGGTACGGCTTGAGGTAGCGGTCGCGAATGTTCTCCCAGAACCAGCGCGCGGCCGCGGGATCCGTGGTGTCGATGTTAGGACCAATCGCATCCTTGTAGTAGCCCTGATCCGGAACGCCGGCAGCGTTGCCGATCAGCCATCGCTTGGCCCGCAGCATGTCATAGAAGCGCGTGCCCGGGGCATAGTGCGGCCACACGCTGAGCAGCGTCTCGATGCCCATCGCGTGCAGCTGATCGTTCATCGCGGCAGCATCAGGCCAGCGTTTCAGGTCGAGATCCATCTCGCCCTGCTGCGTCATGTTGAGGAAGTCCACCACCAGAACATCGAGCGGCAATCCACGGTCGCGATAGCCTTTTGCCACCGCCATCAGCTGTTCCTGTGTTGGATAGATCGCCTTGCTCTGGATGTACCCGTACGTCGCCTTCGGCAACAGGTGCGCGATGCCCGTCAGCTGCCGGTAGCCCGTGTAAATCTCATCGCTCGTATCGCCGGCGATCACAAAGAAAGACACGCGGTCGCCCACGTCAGAGGACCAGACGTTTTGCCCGTTGAACCCGAAGCTGACCGTGGTCTTGGAAGGGTTGTCCCACAGCAGGCCGTAGCCATAGCTCGAGACCATAAACGGCACGCACACACTTTGTCCGCCGATGGCCGAATAGTCGTGCCAGCAATGAATCTGGTGATCGCGAAGGTCGAGGAAACCGCCCTGCTGTTGACCAAGGCCGTAGTAGTGCTCATCGGCCGGCGAATCGAAGGTGGCCGCTACACGGTACCCGGCGTCGGTGCTCTCCGCCTGGGCTGAACCCGACGCTTCGGCAGCCGCCCGGTTCGGCGCCATGGACCAGTTCCGCATGTCGAGCAGCGGCTTGCCGGCAGCCGTGGCTACAGAGAGGTCATCGACGCCCCGCCCCTTGCCGGGTCCACCGAAGTAGTGCTCCCGCAACGCCATATTCAAGGGGTCCAGCGGCATCCTCGCCGGCGACGACGCAGGCGTCAGGTGCTCCGGCGAGAGCTTGACCACCATCCGCGCCGACCGGACGACCTCATTCCCGCTCGCGTCTACCGCGTGTGTCCAACCGGTCTTCTCTGGCGTTCCTTCCAGGCCATAGCCGGGCGCGGTGGTGGCCATGGCTGCCGTCCTGCTGATCGTGATGCGGAGGATGTTCGGCGCGTAGGGCTCCAGCACCACGCTTCTGCCTTCACGGTTCAGCACAAAGCTGTTGTCCTGAGCGGAAGCCGTGATGCCGCCAAACGCGCGAAGCGCGAGCGGAAAGAGGAAAAAGCGGGTGAGTCGGCAGGGGATCGTCATTGGGGGTCCCCATAGAAGATACCTCTGCCGTGTGTGCCCACATACACGCGCCCATAGGTCTTGGGATCGCCTGCAATCTGCAGCACAAGACCCCACTGGTGCGCATCGTCGTTGATCCTGGTCCAGCTTCGTGCATCGTCGATCGAGCGAAAGATGCCCGGC
>CAXTFS010000022.1:0-18633 GCA_964243395.1 uncultured Acidobacteriaceae bacterium
GGGTTGCGACCGGGCTGCGACAAGCGCAAGCTAGCCGGCAGGGCGGTCGTAGGCGTCGGCGTGTACGCGGTGTGGCGTGAAGCGGGTCGCTTGGCGCCCCATCTCGATGAGGAGCCATTCGATCTCCTGATGAAGGTCGGGGTTTCTGGTTGGGTCGACCACGCGGTGGCCCTGGCCCAACTCCGACGCGAGACGGCGCAGGCCGTGCAGGCTCTCGGGCAGCACCAGCGCCGCAGGACCAAGGTAGGTGAACTCGCGGCAAAGCAGGATGCGGCCGTTCTCGAAGATGCCTTCACGGCCAAGATCGCGTCGCCGGTGCCGAGGATCGGCGTGCAGGCCGGTCCTGCCGGTATGGCAGAGCCCGCCCGTGTCAGGGTCATAGGCGTAAATGCAGTCCGGTCGCTGACGATGCGGGGAGCGCGGCGCGTAGTAGGCGGCCGCGTCGACGATCTCCGTTACCTTAGCGGCATAGATGACGCTCAGCGCCGGGTAGCCGGACTTCTCCTCCAGCATGCGGCTAGTCAGGCCGATGAGGCAGTCGCCGGGCTTCGCAGTGCGCCGGATCGCCGGCTTGCAGATGGCCAGCGTGAGTAGAGGGGCAGAGCCTGACCGGGGCGGCGGCGCACAGGGCGCGCCACCCCGGTCGGAGGTCAGCTTGTACAGATAGGTCCGCAAGGCCGGTTGAGTTTACCTGTTCCCGATTATTTTGTTTCGGTGCTGCTCGGGCGGCCTACGCCGGGGTCCAGGCGGCTGGCGCCCTGGAAGGGCAGCATCCAGCCGGGGTACTCGGGTGGCAGGTTGCTGACTTCATCGAGCTGCTTCAGTTCGTCGGCCGAGAGCTGGACGTCGACGGCGGCGAGGTTGTCGTCGAGCTGGTCCTTGCGCTTGGCGCCGATGATGACCGACGTCGTGACGGGCTGGTGCAGCAGCCAGGCCAGCGCAATGCGCGCGGGCGAGCAGCCGTGAGCTTCGGCGATGGGCTTCATCGCGTCGAGGATGCGCCAGGTGCGTTCCTTGTCGACCAGCGGGAAGTCAAATTCGGAGCGGCGCGTGCCTTCGGGTTTCTGGTTCTCGCGGCTGAATTTGCCGGAGAGCAGACCGCCGGCCAGCGGACTCCAGACCAGCAGGCCAGTGCCGGTGTGCTTGAACATTGGCACGAACTCGCGCTCCAGATCACGGCCAGCAATAGAGTAATAGGCCTGCAGCGTGTCGAACTTCGCCAGACCCTTGAGCTCGGAGGTCGTGATAGCCTTCGCGAGCTTCCAGGCCTCCCAGTTGGAGGCGCCGACGTAGCGGACCTTGCCCTGCTGCACGAGCG
Source organism: uncultured Acidobacteriaceae bacterium (assembly GCA_964243395.1). Taxonomy (GTDB): domain Bacteria; phylum Acidobacteriota; class Terriglobia; order Terriglobales; family Acidobacteriaceae; genus Granulicella. The sequence continues at coordinate 1,319 of CAXTFS010000022.1, forward strand.
TATCGAGCGCACGCAGTGTCTCTTCGAGTGGCGTGACGGCGTCGTTGCCGTGGATCTGGTAGAGGTCGATGTGGTCGGTGCCGAGGCGCTGCAGGCTGGCCTCGACGCCGTCCATGATGTGCCCGCGGGAGGCGCCAACATCGTTGCGTCCGGGGCCGGTGCGGCCGAAGACCTTGGTGGCGATTACGACATCCTTGCGCGCGATGCCGAGGTTCTTCAGCGACTGGCCGAGGGTCCGCTCGCTCTCGCCCTCGGAGTACACATCGGCGGTATCGAAGAAGTTCACCCCGGCATCGATCGAGCCCTTGACGAGCTCATCGGCGCCCGCCTGGTCGACCCGGCCGATCTTGCTCCAGAAGCCGGCGCCGCCGTGGAAGGTCATGCAGCCGAAGCAGATCGTGGAGACGAGCAGGCCGGTGTCACCGAGTGTCTTGTATTGCATAGGGTTCCCTGAGTCCTTTGGCAGATGACGTCTGTCCGGCTGGTTGGATGCCCGCCCGTTCGCGATGGACTCGGCTGGAGCGCCGCGTGTGCTCTTTGTAAGTTGGTTGCTGTATCCTCGGCGCCATGCGTTTTGCGTTTCGATGGTTGGCTGGTCTTGTCTTCTGCGCGGCGGGCGCGTCGCTTAGCTGTGGGCAAGGAATGAACGTTGCGGCGACACCGCCGCTGGGCTGGAACAGCTGGGATAGCTACGGGTTGACCATCACGGAGGCGCAGTTTCGGGCCAACGTGGAGGTGCTGAAGGCCAAGCTGGCGCCGGTTGGATGGCAGTATGCGGTTATCGATGAGGGCTGGTTTCTGGTGAATCCGGGGGATCGTGGCACGCCGGACAAGCTGATCTACGCGATCGATCAGAACGGACGGTACGTGCCGGTGCCGGCGCGGTTCCCGTCGGTGGGTAAGGCCTCGCCGAGCCCAATGTCCATCGCGGCCGACGCAAAGGCTTTGTCGGCGGTGATTGAGGAGACGAACTTTATCGCGCTGGGACAGTGGGTGCATGCGCAGGGGTTGAAGTTTGGCATCCACATTGTGCGTGGCATTCCGCGGGCGGCGGTGGACCGCAACCTGCCCGTTGCGGGTTCAGTCTTCCACGCGGCCGATGTCGCGGACAAGACGGACGCGTGCCCGTGGGATCCGACCAACTGGGGGGTGCAGGACAACGCCGCCGGGCAGGCCTGGTACGACTCCCTCCTGCAGCAGTATGCGAGCTGGGGCGTGGACTTCCTCAAGGTGGATTGCATCGCCGACCACCCGTACAAGGTGACGGAGATTCGTCAGATCCATCGCGCAATCGAGAAGACGGGACGGCCGATGGTGCTGAGCCTGTCGCCCGGACCGACGCAGCTGGCGCATGCGGAGGAGGTTGGGACGCTCGCCAACATGTGGCGCATCTCCGACGATGTGTGGGACCGCTGGCAAAAGGCGCCGGACCAGAAAATTGAGTTTCCCCAGAGCGTGAAGGAGCAGTTTGCGCGGCTGGCGGCATGGGAGCCGTATGCGAAGCCGGGCAACTGGCCGGACGGCGACATGTTGCCCTTTGGCGAGCTGAAGCCTTCGCCTGGCGACGGACGGCCGCGCACATCGCGGCTGACACCGGAGGAACAACGCACGCAATTCACGCTGTGGGCCATCGCGCGCAGCCCTCTGATCATTGGCGCCAACCTGACGCTGTTGAGCAAAGATTCCCTGGACCTGTTGACCAACAAGGACGTGCTGCGCGTGAACCAGACCGCCACGCATAGCGCCGAGGTGCTGCACGAAGGCAACTTGATCGCCTGGCGTGCGGATCTCGTGGGTGGGGACAAGGCCATCGCGCTGTTCAATGTGGGCGATACCGAGGGCAGCGTCACGAAGCAGCTATCGGACTTCGGAACGGACCTGGGCGGCCGCGACTGGGCTGTGCGCAGCGTGTATGGCGGCGATGCTGAGGTGACGGGGCACGAGTTTATCGAGCGCATCCCGGCCCATGGCTGCGTGCTGTTGATGCTGCACTAAGTGCAAAAGACAGGGGTCTCTCCGCTGCGGCTTCGCCTCCGGTCGAGATGACGGGTGGTTGGCGATAGATCGCGTGGTGATTGCTTCGGTCCTTGTCTTCGCCGTACCATCGCCCTAACGTATGGCCGCTCCCTACAATCCGCGTGGACCGTTTGCCGGGGGCGCCAAGAAGCCCGTCGGTGATGAGGCGGAACGGCTTGTGTCCGCGGCGGTGCTGGACGATGATGCGCAGTTTGAGCTGAAGCTGCGGCCGCACAAGCTGAACGAGTTTATTGGGCAGTCAAAGGCCAAGGAGCAGCTGGCGATCGCGCTGGAGGCGGCGAAATCGCGCGGCGAGGCGTTGGATCACGTGCTGCTGTTTGGGCCGCCGGGGCTGGGCAAGACGACGCTGGCGACGATCATCGCCAATGAGCTTGAGGTCGGGTATCAGCAGACTTCGGCGCCAGCGCTGCAGGTGCAGGGCGATGTGGCGGCGATCCTGACCAACGTCAAGAATCGCCAGGTGTTGTTCATCGATGAGATCCACCGCCTGCAGCCGATCATGGAAGAGAAGCTGTACACGGCGCTTGAGGATTACAAGCTCGACATCATGATCGGCACCGGGCCTTCGGCGCGGATTCACGGCGTAAAGCTCGACCCATTCACGCTGGTGGGCGCGACGACACGGCCCGGGCTGCTGAGTTCGCCGCTGCGCTCGCGCTTCGGCATCCTGCTGCGGCTGGAGTTTTATACCGAAGACGAACTGCGGTTCATTGTGGAGCGCTCGGCGGAGGTGCTGGGCGTGGAGATCGACCGCGATGGCGCGGCGGAGATCGCGGTACGCTCGCGTGGCACACCACGGATTGCGAACCGTCTGCTGCGACGTGTGCGCGACTATGCGCAGGTGCGGGCGAGTGGCACGATCGATCGCGCGGTGGCGATGCGGGCGCTGGATCTGCTGGATATCGACGCGCATGGCTTCGATGAGCTGGACCGTAGACTGCTGCGCACCATTATTGAGAAGTACGACGGTGGGCCGGTGGGGTTGGGGACGTTGGCGGCGGCGCTGGCGGAGGAAGAAGACGCGCTGGAGGCGGTGTATGAGCCGTTTCTGATGCAGATCGGCTTTATCAACCGTACGCCGCGCGGGCGTGTGGCAACGAAGCTGGCGTATGCGCACCTGGGGATACCGATGCCGCGGCGAACGCCGGAGTCGCCCTCGTTGTTTGACTAGTGTTGTGCTGAACTAACGTGCCGCGGCGTTCGCCGGTGGGCCGTCGACGACCTGCTCCGCTGCCTGGTGCGCGGGATTCGATTCGGCGTCGATTTCCTTGCTGAGGAAGTAGTTGAGCGCGGTGCGGATGCCGGCAATGGCCGCCAGCTTCTCGATGTCAGACCACGATGGCGTGACGGCGGTGTTGAGGATGTCGGCGGCGAGCTCGAACTCCAGCGCAAGGGCGAGCCAGCGAGCCATCACGAGGCGTACCTGCGTTTTCTGCTGCGGTGTGGAGTCGCGGCGGAAGAACAGCACGAAGCCATTCACGGTGGCCTGGAGCGCGGCGAGCGAGATCAGGAGCGCGGCGGCGAACTCTACGCCACGGGCGGCGTACTCGATGATGGATTTGGAGATGGTTAAGAGGTGATCGCCCACCCCTGTGTGATGCACGCAGAAATGCCCGGTCTGGGATGACCGGGCATTTCCGTAGGTAAGAGGTATTTAGCGGGGTCCGGGGCCGTACATGTGGCGCACAGCGACGTCATAGCCGCGGCGGAAGCCGAAGCGGTAATCGCGACGGTCGGGGCCGGGGATGAACTTCGGGTTGCGGAACTCGTCACGGTTGTTGACGTTGGGCGGACGATGGTTTTCGAAGTCCCGGCGAGCGCCTTCTATGCCGTCGTGAAAGCCACGCTGCTGGGCTGCACGGAACTCGGGCGGTGCGGCGTCCCAACCGCCGGGGCCGGGGCCACCGGGGCCATAGCCACCCTGGTTGTAGCCCTGTGGCGGTGGGGGCGGACCATAGTTCTGTGCGGACAGGCACGCTGCCGATGCGAGCATAGCGAGGGAAAGTGCGGGTACGGCCCAACGAATGGCTTTCATGATGTCTCCTCTTCCGTTCTTGCTGACTAAGGTGTGCCGGCACCCATCGTCCTGCTGTTTTGAACCCACGTTGCTGTTTGGAGTTGCAGACTATGGCGATGGCGGTACGGTTTCTCCGCGCCGGCCACTTTGCGGCTGAGTGGAAGCCGGGCGCACTCGTCTGTGATGCAAGGGTTTGCCGGTCAGGCGAGTGCCTTTCTGAGCACACCGGCCGATTGCGACAGCGCCGCTTCGGCCGCCTCGCGGCTGAGGCCTCGACGGTGCATGACGATGGCTGTTTTTACGCTCATGCCGCTCGTCTGCAGCAGGAGTCGGGCGGTGTTGCGGTCGCAGCCGGTGGCCGCGGCGATGATGCGTTCGGCGCGGTCGACGAGCTTAGCGTTGGTGGGCCGTACGTTCACCATGAGGTTGCCGAAGGTGGCGCCGGTGCGCACCATGACGCCCGTCGAGAGCATGTTGAGCACGAGCTTGGTTGCCGTGCCGGCCTTCAGGCGGGTGGAGCCGGTGAGGACCTCGGGACCCGTGGCCGGGGTGATGGCGATGTCGGCGGCCAGGGCGATGGGCGAGCCCGGAACACAGCTGAGACCGATCGTTAGTGCGTTGAGCTTCTTTGCGTGGGCCATCGCGCCGAGCACGTACGGAGTGCGACCGCTGGCAGCGATGCCGACGAGTGTGTCCGGTTGGTTGTCGTGCGCAAAGCCTGCTGCTTGCAAGTCCTGCGCACCCTCTTCGGGTGAGTCTTCAGAGTGCTCGCTGGAGAGGCGGAGTGCTCGGTCCCCGCCGGCGATCAGGCCCTGCACGAGGTCTGCGGCGACAGAGAACGTCGGTGGGCATTCGCTGGCGTCGAGCACGCCGAGGCGGCCGCTGGTGCCGGCGCCGATGTAGAACAGGCGGCCCCCGCGGGCGAAGCGTCCGGCGATGGCGTCGACGGCCCCGGCGATGGATGGAAGCTCAGCGCGGACGGCCGCGGCGACCTTTGCGTCTTCGTCGTTGATGACGGCGAGCAGGTCGAGGGTAGGGAGCTCGTCGAGGTGTTCGGTGAGGGGGTTGCGGGCTTCAGTGAGCAGAGCGCCCAGTGCGATGGCATGAACTTCGGGTGTGTCGCTCATGCGGCTCTCACGCTTGCGATTCGTTCGAATCTGATCATAGCGAGACCTCGCCGGCCAGTGTCTGTACGGCAGGGCCGGGCGCGGTGAGGCTTTCGACGTCGGCGGTGATCCTGCGCCATTGCCAGCAGAGCGCAAGCGCGGCAGGCGTGAGGCCGAGTGAGAGGCCCCACCACATGCCCACGGCTCCCTGGTGCAGCGGAAAGGCGAACAGCAGGCCCAGCGGCATGCCCACACCCCAGAAGAACACCAGTTGGATCAGCAGAGGCGCGAGGGTGCGGCCGGCTCCGCGCAGGGCACCGGTGGCGCTGGTCTGCAGGCCGTCGAAGAACTGAAAGCAGGCGGCCACAAGCAGTAGGGGAACAGCTGCGGCAACGACCTGCGCGTCAGGTGTGAAGAGCCGTGCGACGCGCGCCGGGATGAGCACAAAGGTGAGCGCCGCGAGCAGCATGAAGCCGGCTCCGGCGAGGATGCCGCTCCAGCCAGCGGCGGCGATGTGCGAGGAATCGGCAAGGCCCGCACGGGCGCGACCGATGGCATGACCGACGCGCACCGTGGTGGCACCGGAGATGGCGAGCGGCACCATGAACGTGGTGCTGGCGCACTCGAGCGCGATCTCGTGACCGGCGAGCGGCATGGCGCCGAAGGTGGCGATGACCGCCGTGGCCAGGGCGAAGATAGCGACCTCGACAAAGATCTGTGCCCCGACAGGCGCGCCCAGGCGCACGATGCGCGTGAGGTGCGCAAACTCGATGCGGCGCGGTGCCGCACGCAGCCCGTAGTTGTGGCGGCGGTTGACCCAGAGCACGGCCAGCAGCAGAAACAGCATGAGGTAGAGCCGTGCCGCGCTGGTGGACCATGCCGAGCCGGCAACGCCGAAGGCAGGAATCACGAAGGACTGCGTTCGCCACTGCCAGCGATGGCCATAGATCAGCAGCCAGTCGCCCAGCGCGTTGATGAGGTTGGCGGAGACCAGCGCCGCCATGATGAGGCGGCCATGGTGCGCGGATTGCAGATAGCGGCGCAGCGCAAAGTACAGCAGCAGCGGCACAACGCAATAGTTCAAGCCGCGCAGGGCAGGGACGGCGTCACGGAGCACGACGCGATCGACAGGCATCCGCAGCAGCAACGAAGGGATGCCCGTGACGAGCGCGGTGAGCAAGGCAGCCAATGCGAGCGCCATCAGCAGGCCATGCAGTAGCCAACGGTTGGCCGCGGTCTGATCGCGCTCGCCCAGGGCTTGCGACATGAGTGTATCGAGCGCGAGCAGCACACCGCCGACCCCGAAGGCCAGCGTGTTGAACAGCACTTGCGCGAGCGCGCTCGCGGCAAGTGCCACCGCAGAGCCCGGCGCATGCCCCAGCATGGCCGTGTCCACGACAGACATGGCCATCCAGCCCAGCTCGCCGAGGATCAGCGGCAGGGCGAGCGAGAGCAGGGGAGGCAGCTCGGCACGCAGGGCTCTGAAGCGCATGACTGAGCATACGGGGTCCGTGGGAGGCGGAGAAGAACGCTAATGGCAACGCAGTATGAAACGATAGGGGGATGGCAGAAGAAGACAGTCAGCGGCGGCTGACCGCAACGGTGGCGTGGCAGCACCGGGACTTTCGCTTCTATTCGGCAGCGCGCTTTCTGGGCGTGATGGGGGCCGAGGCGCAGAGCGTCGGTGTGGCGTGGCAGATCTTTCAGATCACGCATTCGGCACTGGCGCTTGGCTATACGGGTCTCGCATTGTTCCTGCCGGGCCTGTTGTTTACGCTGCCGGCGGGGCACGTCGCGGATCGTTACGATCGGCGAAGCGTGATCCTGGTCTGCTATGCGCTGCAACTGTGCGCCACGCTGGGGCTGCTGGCGTTAACGCTGCATGGCATCCGCAATGTGTGGGCGGTGTACGCGATCCTGTTCGTGATCGGGCTGGGACGCTGCTTCTCAGGGCCTGCGGCTTCGGCACTGGTGCCCACGCTGGTGCCCAAAGAGCATTTTGTGAACGCCGTGACGTGGGGCGCGAGCATCTTTCAGACCGCCAACGCGCTGGGCCCGATGATGGGTGGGCTGCTGTTTACGGTGGGGCTTGAGAGTCGAGGGCGTGTGCTCAGCGGAGCACCGCTGGTCTACATCTTCACGTCGATCTGCATCGCCGCATTCCTGGTGCTGGTGAGCTTTGTGCCACCGCGTGGTGCGGGAGAGAAAAAAGGCTTCACGGTGGACACGATGCTCGCGGGTCTGCGCTATGTGATGAGCACGCGCCTGCTGCTGGGGTCGATCTCGCTGGATCTGTTTGCCGTGCTGCTGGGGGGTGCGGTGAGCCTGCTGCCCATCTTTGCGGCGGATGTGCTGCATCGCGGAGCGCATGGCCTTGGTCTGCTGCGCGCGATGCCGAGCCTCGGGGCGCTGGCCGTGTCGCTGGGCCTGAGTCTCTTTCCGATCAAGCGGGATGCGGGGAAAACGATGCTGATGTGCGTGGCGGGCTTCGGCGCGGCAACGATCGTATTCGGCCTGAGCCACAACTTCTGGCTCAGCTGCTTTGCGCTGCTGATCACGGGCGCAACGGACATGGTCAGCGTGGTGGTGCGATCGAGCATTCTGCAGCTGGCGACGCCGCCCGAGATGCGCGGCCGGGTGTCCAGCATCAACTGGCTGTTTCTGGGTGCGTCGAATGAGTTCGGTGAGTACGAGAGCGGCCTGACGGCACACTGGTTCGGGGCGGTACGTGCCGTAGTGCTGGGCGGGGTCGGCAGCTTGGTGGTAACGGGCTTGTGGAGCGTGTTCTTCCCGGCGCTGCGACGCGCCGACAAGCTGAATGCGGAAGACCTGATCGCGGCCGAGCGCGCCCTATCGGTAAGTGAACCGATCCTGTAGAGTCAGCGGTTCACTTACCGAGCAGAGCGGCTTTACATCACGCGATTGTTGGCGATGATCTGCTTGTAAAGCATGGCGCTGAGTTTGGGTGTGCGCTTCTGCGTTTTGAAATCGACGTAGGTGATCCCGAAGCGCTTTTCGTAGCCATCGGCCCACTCGTAGTTGTCCAGCAGGCTCCAAAGGAAGTAGCCCTTGACCGGGACGCCTTCGCTGACGGCGCGATGCAGCTGGGTGAGGTAGTTGCGGAAGTACATGACGCGATCGATGTCGTAGATCTGACCGTCGGGCGCGACCTGATCGGCGGATGAGCAACCGTTTTCGGTGATGAACAGCATCTTTGGGTGCCACACCTCATGCACCAGCTTGGGGCCCCAGTAGAGCGCTTCCGGGCCAACGGTCAGCCAGGGGCTGAACATGTGGGGATAGGAAACGGGATCGCGGACCACGGTGTAGCCGGCCTCGCTGTCCTCCGCGCGCACCCAGGTGGGCTGGTAGATGTTAGTGCCGACGAAGTCCAACGGCGAGGAGATAATCGCGAGGTCTTCCGGCGTAAACTGCGGTGCGCTCGCGCCCATGCGCTTGAGGTAAAGCTCCGTATAGCTGCCGCCTAGGATGACGCCTAGGTAGCGCGCGTTTTCTTCGCGCATGGCCTTGTGCGCTGCGGCAACCTGTTCCGGGGACTCGATCACGGGAACCGTGGACCGCGGGTTTTCCGCAAGGCCGACCATGACGCCGGGTGCACTGGCGCGGATCGCGCGCACGGCCATGCCATGGCCCAACACGGCATGATGAGCGGCCTGGGCAACGCGCTTGGGACCGACCTGCAGGCCAGGTGCATGCGTGCCACTGTTGTACCCGAGCTCGATAAAGGTGCTGATCTCGTTGGTGGTCATATAGTGCTTGACGTGATCCTGCAGCTTGCCGGCGATGAACCCGGCGTAGTCGCCAAAGGCTTTTGCGGTGTCACGATTTTCCCAGCCGCCACGGTCCTGCAGCGGTTGGGGCAGATCCCAGTGGTACAGCGTGGCGTAGGGTTCAACGCCGTTGGCCAGGAGCTCTTCGGTGAGCCTGCGGTAAAAGTCGATGCCGGCCTGGTTGGGCGCGCCGGTGCCAGTGGGAAAGATGCGGCTCCAGGCGATGGAGAAGCGGCAGGTCTTGAGGCCAAGATCGCGCATCAGGCGCACATCTTCGCGATAGCGATGGTAGAAGTCGTCGGCGACATCGCCGGTATCGCCCTGGTGGGTCTTGCCGGGCGTGTGCGAGAACGTGTCCCAGATCGTGGGTCCGCGGCCGCCTTCGTTGACGGCGCCTTCCACCTGGTACGAGGCCGTGGCGGAACCCCAGAGAAAGCCCTGCGGGAAGTTCCGCTCCATCGGCTGTGCCGCTGTTTGTGCGATAGCGGAGGGCGTGAGCTCGGGAAGCGATAAGGCAGCGGCCGAACCGGCCACGAGGTGTGCAAAGTTGCGACGGGAAAGCTTTTGAGTCACCGGATCTCCTGGTCTTGCGAAAGCGGAAGGCGCGCGAAAGCTGCCCGCAGCAGAGTAACGCACGGCCGGAACGCTTGTCCTGACGGGGTGTGGCTCGACGAGGGTAAGGGTCAGGCGTTAGTACTGACCGTAGCGTCCCTTGGCGGAGTTGAGCAGCTTTTGTGAGTCATAGCCGACGCCGTCTTTGAAGATGAGCTCTGTGTTTTCGATGTCGTTGATGTTCTTGCTGGGATCGCCTTTGACGACTACGAGGTCGGCGTTCTTGCCTACGACGATGGAGCCGATCTCTTTCGCGCGGCCGAGGTACGTGGCACCGTTCTGGGTGGCGATGTGAATGGCTTCCAGCGGGGTAAAGCCGGCGTCGACGAGCAACTCGACCTCGCGTTGATCACCATAGCCGGGCAGCACGCCGCCATCGCCGGTGGGATCGGGACCCGCGAGCAGAAGGCCGCCGGCAGCGACGAACTCGCGCTCAAGCGCCATGCCATTGCGGAAGTTGGCGGCGCGGTCGATGCCAGTGCCTGCGGATGTTGCAGCGCGCATGAGCTCCCCGTTGCGCGTGGTGAGGTAATCATTGCGAGTCGTCGGGGTCATGGTGTCGAGCACGCGCGATTGCAGGTGCAAATGTCGAGGGTCAGAGCTTTCGAAGACCGGCAGCGTGCTCGTGAGCGCTACGTGGTGGTCGACCATGAGTTTGATGAGGGCCTGTGCCTCGGGCGACCCGGCCTTCATGGTTGCCAACGTGGGATTGCCGGCAGTGCGCGGGCACACGTCGGGCTGCTTGCCGGGATCGAGTTGTGTGTTGACGAAGAAGCCGTGCTCGAGGTCGTCGATGCCGAGCGCCACGGCTTCGGGGTAGGTGACCGAGCAGAGATGGCCGGTGAGCTTGAAGCCGCGCCGGTGGGCTTCTTCAATGGCGGCGGCGAGCTCTGCGCGCGTGATGTTCATATAGGCCTTGAAGCTGGTGGCGCCCTCGTCGGCCCAGAAGTTGACGGTGCGGCGCGCGTCCGCGGCGTCCTTCAGCTGATGCATCTGGATGAAGGGAGAGTTGGCGCCTTCGAGGTAGGGTGCGGTCACATCCATGTGCGGCCCGGGCAGTTCGCCGGCGTCGATTTGTTTCTTCAGGTTGAGATCGGTGTAGGGCTCAACAGAGCCCGTGGTGCGCAGGGTGGTAACGCCCGCGCCGAGGTACAGGTGCGGTGAGGTGAAGGTCATCTGCGGCACGACAAGAGGAGGCTCGCTGCTGCCCTGGACGTCGAGATCAGGGCGCGCGATGTAGTACATGTGGTCGTGCATGCCGACCAGGCCGGGGAAGACAGTGTCGCCGCGCAGGTCGAGTTGAACGGTAGCCGGTGAGGGCGTTTGCATCTCCGAGGCCGGGCCGATGCTTTCAATCTTGCCGTTGTGCAGCAGGATGGTCTGCCCCTCGAGCGGCGCGGCGCCGGTGCCATCGATCACGCGGACATTCATCAGCAGCATGCGTTCAGCCGCGGGGACCTTTACGTATCGCGCCACCGCAGCGGGCGTATCGCGCGGTGGGTTGGGCACGGTCTGCGGCGCGGGCGATTGCTGTTGCGCGCGGCAGGAGCTGGCGAAAGCGGGAAGCAAAAACAGCGCGGGGCTCAGGAAGCCAAGGGAACGCATGGGCTATCTCCGGCGAGCAAAGGTGGATGGCGCGATGATAGCTGATGCGTCGTCACTGCCCCTGCGAGGCTGATGCGCAGGAGGGGACGCGCTGCTCTACTTGAACAGCAGCGGAGTCAGGGTGATGAGGTTGTCGCGCCAGACGAGCCACGTATGCTGGCCGGGCGTTTCGACTGAGGTGACGGGCAGCTTGCGGCTCTTGGCCCAGGCCACGAAGTCGCGGTTCGGCTTGATCAGGCCGTCTTCGGTGCCGCAGGCGACCCAGAGCAGCTTCAGTTTCGCGAACTCGTTGCCGTTGCCGCCGGCGTAGGCCGGAAACTGCTGATCGAAGGCCTCACCATGCACAGCGGCGCTCATGCCGGCGACGTAGCGGAAGACCTCCGGGTGTTGCAGGCCAATGGACAGGGCTTCGAGGCCGCCCATGGAAAGGCCGGCGATGGCGTGCTGGTCGTTGCCCTCAGCGACGTGGTAGTCGCGTTGTACAGCTGGCAGCACTTCGCCGATCAGCATCTGTGAAAACAGATCCACATTGTTGCTGACCTGCTTCGGGTCTTGCCACACATTGAAACCATGGGTCACAAAGGTGTAGTCGCCGTAGCCCATGGGCATGACGACGATCATGGGGACGATTTTCCCTTGAGCCAGCAAGTTGTCGAGGATCAGATTGGCCTGGCCTACGGCGGTCCAGCCGACTTCGGTGTCGCTCCAGCCGTGCAGCAGAACGAGCATGGGATAGCCGACCGCCCGCCTGGGGTCGTACCCCGGCGGCGTGTAGACGACGTACGGCTCCTGATTTACGGGCAGGTTCTGGGCGAGGTGCGTGGTGAGGACGTGACGGGCGACGGCGCCGTGCGGAATGGCCGTGAGCTCCCAGGGCGCAGGCACGGAGGCGGGCACGAGGAGGTCGCTCGAGAGGCTGAGGATGTTGGGCCGGACCATGTGGTTCAGCGGATCGAGCATCTCGACGCCGTCGACACGGAAGCTGTAGCCGTAGTGCTCAGGCTTGAGCGGCGGCGTGGTGGCGGTCCAGAGGCTGTTCTCGCCCTTCGTCATGGGCAGCGGCTTCGCTACGGCATCGGTTGCCACGATGGCGGTCTGCGCGCCGCTGTTTGTGTAGCGGAAGGTGATGGTGCCATCAGGGTTCGCGGTGGTGCCCGCTGGCTGTGCGGGTTGCTGTGCGGGAACGGCGAGGGTGAACATCGCAAACACGAGAGCGGGGAAAAGGCGCATGGCGTCGACAGTGTACGCTGCGGACGCCCTGGCGGCGTGCTGGGCGGTGTGCTGGGCGGCGTGCTGGGCGGTGCGCTACCCTAGCGGAAACCTCAGTGGAGTTTGACCCATGCTGGATGTTCACGCGCCGGAGCACTCCATTGGTGGTGCCCGCGACTTTTTTCTGCACCTGTTCACGATTACGTGCGGCCTGCTGATTGCCCTGGCGCTTGAGAACGCGGCAGAGGCGCTGCATCATCGAAGTGAGCGCCGGGAAGCCGAAGCGATCATCCGCCAGGAGCTTCGAGAGAACCAGCAGATGATCGGCACCGGCGCGCCCATCCTTGCGGGCGAGATCAAGGCGTTGGAGGGGCTGCTTGTCTACGTGGAGGCACGCAGCGAAGGCAAGAACGACGTAGTGCCGTCGCATGATCCGGTGAACTTCAACGATGCCGAGATCCAGGATGCGGCGTGGCGCACAGCATCCTCGACAGGCGTGCTGGCGTACATGGACTATGCGGAGGTTGAAAAGTATTCAACGGCCTACAAGGAACAGGATCTGCTGCAGAAGCAGGCGGAACAGACCATCAGCGACTATCTGCAGATGCTGTCCATCCTGGGTGGAACGCGCGGTGGATCCGGGGGCGGAGCGGGCGGTGTGGCCGGTGGACAGGCCACGGATGCGAGCGCACTGACCCCCGAGCGCGCAATCCTCGCGTTGCCGTATGTGCGCCGATCGCTGGCGGATCTGTTTGGCGTGATGGCGTACGGCAAAGGCACGGCAGGCGCGTATGAGGATGCGCTGAAGTAAGCCGTTGCACCGTGTCTCAACCGGTGTTGCGCAGGCCGGCGCTGATGCCGTTGATGGTGGCCGTGATGGCGCGATCGAGGTCTTCGCTTTGCTCGCCGGCGCGCTTGCGGCGCAGCAGTTCAAGCTGCAGAAGGCTCATGGGATCGACGTAGGGGTTGCGCAGGCGGATGGAGTTGGCGAGCACGGTGTTGCGCTCCAGCAGCTCGGTTTGCCCGGTGATGGCGAGGACCATGTGCCGGGTGCGGTCGAACTCATCATGCAGCGTGTTGAAGACGCGGGTGCGCAGCGCTTCGTCGCGAACCAGGGAGCTGTAGAGCGCCGCAATGCCGAAGTCGGCTTTAGCGAGCGCCATCTCCACGTTGCGAATGATGTCGAGAAAGAGCGGAAAGCTCGCGGCCATGGTTTGCAGCAAAGCCAGGCCGTTTTCGTGCGTGTTCGCGAAGGTTTCGAGCGCATGGCCTACGCCGAAGTAGGCGGGCACCACGATGCGCGACTGCATCCAGCCGAAGACCCACGGGATGGCGCGGAGGTCGGCCATGGAGCGTTGCTTGGTGGCACTGCCATCGGCGCGTTTGGCGGGGCGTGAGCCGATGCGGGCGTGTTCGAGTTCGACGACGGGCGTGCCCTGCTCGAAGAAGGTGAAGACTTCGGGGTCCCCGACGATGCCTCCTTGATAGAAGGTGAGGGACGTGGCGGAGAGCTCGTCGAGGGCGGCTTCCCAGGCGGGGTCGATGGCGCCGGTGAGGTGGGTGGTGGGGTTGGCTTGGGAGTGGGCGGGGGCAGAAGCGGATCCGTCCGCTTCGCTGCGGGATGACAAGGCTATACGCGTGGGCGACGATGCCTTGGCCAGGTCGGGGCGGGCCAGGGCGTCGAGTGAGGCCGCGATCATGAGCTCCAGGTTGCGTTCGGCGAGCACGACGTCGGAGTACTTCCAGTTGAGGACTTCGCCCTGCTCCGTGAGGCGGAGTTGGCCGGTGAAGCTGTCGAGCGGCTGCGCGTAGAGCGAGCGGTGGGTGGGGCCGCCGCCGCGGCCGACGGTGCCCCCGCGGCCGTGGAAGAGCCGCAGCGTGACGCCGCACTCCCGCGCCACGCCGTGCAGCGCGCGGTGCGCCTTCCAGATCTCCCAGGTGGAGGCGATCATGCCGCCATCCTTGTTGGAGTCGGAGTAGCCGAGCATCACCTCCTGGCGATAGTTCCAGGCTTCGAGGAACGGCTTGTAGACCGCGCTGGTCCAGAGCGCGCGGCAAATGTCGGGGGCGCACTGGAGGTCTTCGATGGACTCAAACAAGGGAACGGGCTGCAGGCCGGGATCGGGCTCTGCGGATGCGCCTTCCGCAGTGTTTGCAGCACTGCCACCTTCGCTGTGCACACCGCCCAGCCGAGCCAGCCACAGCACGCGCAGCGCGTCCTCGGCCGAGCTTGCGCCGGAGATCACGTACTGTGCCACCGAGTCTGGATCCTGCGCCTTGAGCGCCTTGATCTCCCGCAGCGTGGCGAGCACTTCGGCGGCTTCGGGCGAAGGCGCGGGCGGTAGTTGCAGGGCTTTGTCGCCGGTCTGCCAGGCGGAGATCTCCGCGACCGCCGCCGTGTGCACACGCGCATGCTGGCGCACATCCAGCGTGTGCAGGTGCAGGCCAAAGGTGCGCACGGAGAGCAGCAGGGGATCGAGGTAGAGCTCGGCCAGTCGCTCGCCGCGATTCTCGGCGAGCGATGCCCGCAGGATATTCAGATCTTCGAGCAGCTCGGCGGCGTTGTCGTACGCGGGCAGCGTCGCGGAGTCCGACAGCGCCAGGTTGCGATGCATGCTGACGGGGGGCTTGCCGCCGAGACGCAGCGTGATGCAGGCGATGGCGAGCCGGATCGCCTCGTGCGGAAAGCGGTCGGCGAAGGCGGTGTGGCCGGAGGCACGCAGCCCGTCGAGATAGCCACCGAGGCGACCTTGCAGCGCGGCGGAGATGGGCGCCTGCTGCGTGGAGGACGCGAGCTGATCGAACACCGCGTGCAGCTGGGCGAGGTAGTGGCGGCGCAGCAGATCGCGCGCCATGCCTACGGCTTCGGCTGTGGTTTGGGCAGTAACGAAGGGGTTTCCATCGCGATCCCCGCCGATCCACGAGCCGAAGCGCACCATGATGGGCAGATCGGCGATCGACGTCTTCGTATCAACAGGAAACTCCGCATCGAGGGCGGCGGCGATCTCGGCGTAGAGCACGGGGATGGTGCTGAAGAGTGAGGCCTCGTAGTAGTCCAGGCCCATGCGGATCTCATCGCGCACGGTGGGGCGTGCGGAGCGCACGTCGTCGGTTTGCCAGAGCGCAGTGATCTCGGCGAGAAGCTCGTTTTCGAGTGCGTCGAGCTCGCTGGGTGGCTGGCCCAGGACATCGAGCCGTTCGAGCAGATCGGCGATGCGGCGCCGCTTGAACATCACGCTGCGTCGCGCGACCTCCGTAGGGTGCGCGGTGAAGACGGGGATCACGCAGATCTGCTCAAGCAATTCCAGCACGCTCGCACGCGTGCCGCCGGCTTCGCGCAGACGCCGCAGCGTGCCCGCAAAGCTGCCGCGCTGGGGGGCGGCTTCGGTATCGAGCAGCGCGGAGCGGCGACGACGCTTGCGGTGATTGGTTTCGGCGAGGTTGATGAGCTCGAAATAGAACGCAAAGGCGCGGGCGAGCTCATAGGCGCGCTGCGGATCCGCGGCGGCCTCACGGGTGAGCTGTTGTGCTTCGGCGAGATGGGCCTCCGCGCCGGCGAGATCGCCGGCGGCTTCGGCGTCGCGGCGGGCGATGGCGATGCGGCGCAGGGTCTCGACGGTGGCGAAGAGCGCTTCGCCGGCCTGCTCGCGCAGCACCTGGCCGAGCAGGGTGCCGAGTGAACGGATGTCGCGGCGAAGGGGTGCTTGTTTGAGCTCGCCGGTGCGCGCCTCCAGCTCGGCGAGACGGTCAGACCAGCGCGCGGGCGTCCAGAGCGAGGGCATGGATGTAACTGTAACCGCTGCCGTGGGTACGCTAGGCGGGGTCGTCCGGCTCGGTCCAGAGGATCACAGTCTGCGGCAGGCTGAGGATCAGCATGAGCAGCGCCCAAAGAACTGCCGGGCCGTATCGCTCGGCTACGCGCGGGAGATCATGCAGCGCAAGGGCCAGCAGCGTGCACACCGGCATGGCAATCCAACGCAGCAGACGAAACGCTGTGTAATGCGCCCGGTCGCGCTCGCCGGTCTCGCGTTCGTCCAGCGCAATCTTCTTGCCGGCGTCGGGCAGACGGTGGTCGAGGTTCAGGGTCTGCACCGGGAAGCTTGCCGTGGTCACGGTGAGGTCATCGCCGGCCGTTTCCTTGCCGCTGAAGCGCTTGACCGGGCCGCCGGGACGGATGCCGCCCAGGACGCCGGCCAGCAGCACGCTCTGCAGCATGCCGCCGAACAGAAAGCCCTCGTTCCACACCACGCCGAGCACGATAAACAGCGCGAGGAAGGTGGCGTAGCCGAGCACAAAGAGGCGACGGTCGTGACGGCGTTCCATGGAGAGGCCGAAGAGCGTTTGTGGGGCAATCATGCTGGAGCGTCCTTTTTGTTAGCGTTAGGTGGGCGACCCTCAGGCCAGGAAGGGGTCGCCTTCAGCTTCGTGGGCAAGGGCCGGCTCGGTCCACAGCAGTACGGCCTGCGGCAACGACAGGGTCACAACCAGCATCAGCCAGACGAGCAGAGGCGCTTCGTGCTCGAGCCGGCCCGGGTTCCATGACCAGACCAGCCAGTACACGCCGGCGGCAAGGCAGAATAACCAGCGCAAGACGCGATACGCCTGGTAATGAGCGCGATCGCGCTGCTCCGTTTCGCGTTCATCGAGCGGTGTCCAATAGCGTGGACCGACCACCTTGCGCATGGCGCTGGTAAGGCCCAGAACGATGGGTCGTGTATCCGCGTCGTCGCTCATGGCAAAGCGGGGCTCCGCATAAGCCTTTACGGGACCACCTGCACGAATGCCGCCGAGGATACCCGCGAAGATAAACGTCTGGAGCGCGAGGGACTCCGGCAGGCGCTTGTTCCGTACGAAGCCGACGGATGCCAGAAACAACAGCAGCGCGTAGTACAGGACCACAAGCAGGCGGCGCGGGGGGGGCGTGCGCAGGGCCAGACC
>CAXTFS010000023.1:0-18492 GCA_964243395.1 uncultured Acidobacteriaceae bacterium
GGTCTATAACCTGGGGATCGGCGATAACAAGCGGAACGACGCCACGATCGAGTACCAGATTCTCGATCTGGCTACCAACAAGCAGATTTTGAACTCGGAGGAATCTGCCGCCAAGTTGAACCCGAACGCAGACCAGCTCACGCTTGAGAAGACGATGCCTCTGGGAAGCCTAGAGCCGGGTCGTTATCAGGTCGTGATCAAGGTCAATGACGTGGTAGGGAAGCAAGCTACAACTGAAAGTGCGCCGTTCATCGTTGAGCAGTAAAAACGACGGAGCTGTAACCGACAACATCAGCGAGTCGCGCCAGAGCCGCACATGGCAGCGACCGCTGGACAATCCATCCGTGCCCGCGCGGATGGCTTTTGGGGCCAATAGGCGCGCGAAGGAGTCTCCGCCGCGTTGAGTCGACTGAATCCAGTTCTGGTTCTCTGCTTGCTCTCGCTGGGGGCGGCGCCCCCTCCTGCGCGAGCGGCGTCTGATGCCGTGGTGAGCGGCGTGGTGCGCGACTTCGCCGGCGCGCCGCAGATTGGTGCCGTCGTTGAGCTCCTACGGGCGGATACTTCGGTGGCAGCCCGCGCCCTCACGGACGAGCATGGCCGGTACCTTCTGGCCGCGCTGGTGCCAGGCACCTATCAACTGCGTGCCACTGCCGCCTTTCTGCTGCCCGCCCTGCGGGATCGCCTCAGCCTCCAGGCTGGAGCGCACACAGTCGCAAATCTCACGCTCACCGCGATCTTCAGTGCCGAATTTGTTCTGCCTGCAGAGAAGCGCGCCAAAGACGAGCCTGCCGACGACTGGAAGTGGACCCTGCGCTCTGCGGCGAGTCGCCCGCTGCTTCGCCTGGCTGACCCTGACGGTCCCACAGCTGACGACAGTTCTAGCGACGATGGATCGTCGACGCCCGGGACGGTGGCCTCCGACGGTCCACCGCACTCGAGCCGCAGCACGGGCACCCTGGAAGCTCTGTCCGGACGTAACCTTTTCGCTGAAAGCGGCCCGCACGAGACCCTGTCTCTGGAGACCGCTCGTGCCAACGGCATCACGACGCAATTTGGCGAGAGCCTGGGTGTAACCGCAGCAGGAGATGCGCCTTCCGTAGACGCGATGATGGCCGTGGAGCGTGCGGCCAACCCAGGGGCCGGTGGGACTCACCTCCTGGTGGGGTATTCGGCACGCCCGGGCATCGATGGCGCCTCCGGCAACGGGTTACAGATTGTGCGTCTTGCCAGTGCGGAACAGATTGCACTTGGCGACGCCGTGATCATCGATGCCGGCACCTTGCTTTCTGCCGAGCGGCTCCTCGAGAGCCGTGTCTTCACCACGCCACATGTTCGCGTGACTGTGCATGTCAGCGGACGGAGCACGGTGGAGTATGGCATCTCGGAAGGGCAACGACTCGGCTCTGGCGACTTTGAGGCACTCCCGCCAGCCGGCAACGCCCTGGCGGATGCGAATGGTCGGCCGGTGGGAGCCAAGGGCGTCTACCAGGAACTGGCGGCGACGCGAAGCTCCGAGGACGGCCGTGATGTGACGCGGATTGCGTTAGCTTATGTGACCTCGTCAGTGAACGGGGTGCAGGGGATTGGCCGCTTGAGTGCCAGCGAGCGGGACGGTTTGCCGATCCTGGCTGACGAGGCCAGCGGAACCTTTCGCCTGGCGACCCAGCAGGGAGCAGCCTACGGCGTGGGCGTTTCCTGGACCCGGCGCCTGACGCCAGCAATCTCGGCGCGACTGCAGGAAGCGGCGGGCACGGTGCCGGTACTTGGTTCGACGGTCGCGCTCTCGGCAGTGCCGGGAGCCATGCACACGGAGTTACGCGCGGCTCTAGGGGCGTCGATGCAGGCGAGGTCTACGCGGACCGGCACGGTGCTTGATGCGGGTTACCGCTGGCAAAAGGCGGATACGGTCGGTCAGGTGTACGCTCTGGACGCGGAGCCGAACGATGCGTATCTCAGCTTCTGTTTGCGACAGAAGTTCGGTACTGGACGGTATCTGCATGGTGTCGGTGCCGTTGTGGAAGCAACCAACCTGTTGGCACAGGGGTACCAACCCGTGATTGGTCCGGATGGCGAAACGCTGTTCCTCGCGCAGGTTCCACGGACCCTGCAGGCAGGCCTTTCGTTCAGCTTCTAGGTGATACCGCGAGGCGACCGAGGCCGTCAGTTATAGCAGAGATTCGCGAGTCAGAACACTACGCAAAAGTAACAAAGAGCCGAGCTAAAGTGCAGCACATACGTAGCATTTCGCGTTATATACTCCGATTAATCTGATCCAGAGGTATGCCGAGATGTTGGGGAAGCGTCGCAGACACATGTCCCGCCGCAACAGAACCACACGTTTGATTGTGCTCGCCGTGGTCCTCTGTTCGGGCTTAAGCTGCTTAGCTCCGGTGCTTTACGCGTCGACCGACTGCAGCCGCTGGGTCGCTGAATATCGTCAGGGCATCCTGCAGCGTCGTGCAGCACATCGCCTGCACGCGGCAAAGTATCGTCTCACCTCCCTTGTGCGGCCGGCGGCCCCGGTCCACAAGCGTCCCCTGCGGCATAGCATGGGTCCACTGGAGGCTCTACGGCGCTTCCAGATCGACTGCGGTGATGTCGATGAGGCCATGACCCCAGCCGGCCCGGTTCTTCCATCCTTGCCCGTTTTCCCGAAGCCGCTTGATGTCAGCTTCCCCGAGGTAGCGCCGCCCGAACTGCCTGCCCCCGCTGACACAGAGGTCGCAGAGGTAGTGCCGCCGCTGACAACCGTTCCCGCAGTCCCGCCGTTCGACAGTGGTGTGTCGCTGCCAGGTCCGGTACCGGAGCCGAGCAGTCTGGTTCTGGTGCTGACAGGTGCCCTCGTGATGGGTGAATCTGTCCGTCGCAGGACGCGCGGCGTCGCCGCAGTCTCGATCACTTAGCCGCTCCCTTTCAGGTCAGAGCGCCAGTGCCGGCATACGGCGCTGGCGCTTTCTCTTTGTGTCTGTGAGCGCTTGGTACCGTGGGGTCACAGCGCCGGCGGTGCTTGCTGACAGCGCGGCGCAACGGGAACTTCACGGACCTTACAACGCGTGCTCACCGACGCCCAGCATCCTGCGCGTGAGTTTCACGTGAGTCGGCGTCGACGCTAAACTAGACCTCCAGGAAAGGCGATGCGCTGGACGCGGATGCACTTCTTTTGCTTGAGCCTCTTGAAGATCGGAAACTGTCGAAGTGGAGGAGGTAAGAAACTAAGAAAGCCATCCAGGAGTGCCGGATGGCTTTGATCGAACAGTTGGTTTGGGTTGGTTCGGCTTGATTAGAAGGCCTGCTGGACAGATTGTGCTCCGGTCCATACGTTCATTTGCTTCTGGATCGCCAGCTCGTCATTGGTGTGAAGAACGATGCTCGCCATCTCGTGGGCGACAACACGCTGCAAGCCGCCTACGCCATCGAGCCGATCTTCGCGGAGAAACGTCTCATGCTGTTCGAGGTTTGTGTCGGCTGCGGCATTCTGGAGAACACCGTCTTCGCGCATGCTGTAGCCGGCATACTGCTTCCAACCCTCTTCGCCACACACGACCACGAAGTGCCAATCCTGGGGAGCGCCGTACGCCGCCGCAAGCTGCCGAACCGCTCCGAGCTTTGCGCTGCAGGTGTTCTTCTGGGCGGCCGTCATGTTGTCCAGATCTCCGCCAATGCAGTACCGAGTCTGCGCAATCGCCGGCACACAGAGCAGTGTCGAAGCGATGGTCACCGTGAGCGATTTGCGCGAGATCTTCATGTATTTCCTCCAGAACTGCTTGACTAAAGTGAGCTTAGGGGAACCCAACTAGTAATGATTTCCCACTTCAGCGGCAGGCAACCAACCTTCAGGGAAGGTGTACTCCCCAGGGGTGTCGTTACTAGACAGTGTTATCTCCGTAATGGCACCTCCGTTGTAGAAGTGAATGGTCCGCGGATTGGGTGGCGGACCACGAGCGCGCGTATAGGTGCTGAAAAAGGTCCACAAGCAAAAAGGGCAGCCAAAGGCTGCCCTTCAGTCGCCGATACTACAGGCCTCAGCAACGCACAACGTTGTCAGAACGAATACCCTTGGTGGCATTCCGTGTATCGACGACCAGCTTCGACGAGCGCACGATCTCCTTGTAGTCGTAATCAGAGTGGTCCGTGACGATCAGCACACAGTCGTACTGGCCCAGGTTGTCGAGCGGGGTGGACGTCATGTTGAGGTTGTAATGACGGCCACGACCGACGGTTGGATGGAACGGATCGTTGTAGAGCATTTCGGCGCCCTGGGCACGAAGCAGCTCAATGATCGTGAGCGAAGGCGATTCGCGCAGGTCGTCGATGTCCTTTTTGTACGACATCCCCAGCATCAGGATGCGGGAGCCGTTTACGGCTTTACGCTGCGTGTTCAGCGCACGGCCGACCTGCTGGACGACGAAGTCGGGCATGGCTTCGTTGACCTCACCCGCGAGCTCGATGAAGCGCGTATTAAAGTCGTACTCCTTTGCTTTCCAGGAGAGATAAAAGGGATCGATCGGGATGCAGTGACCGCCCAGTCCGGGACCCGGATAGAACGCGTGGAAGCCGAAGGGCTTGGTGGCAGCAGCGTCAATGACCTCCCAGATATCGATGTCCATCTTGAGCGCGAGTACCTTCAGCTCGTTCACAAGGGCGATGTTCACGCAGCGATAGATATTTTCCAGCAGCTTGGTCATCTCGGCGGCGCGCGTCGTGGAGACGCGAACGGCGCGCGTGAAGATCGCCTCGTACAGGTTGGCCGCGAGCTCAGCGGCGGTACGATCGTGGCCGCCGACCACCTTTGGAATGTCGCGCCGCGCGACCTCGGTATTGCCTGGATCTTCGCGTTCCGGCGAAAACGCTACATAGAAGTAGCCGCTCTCCTCAGGATCACGATCCGTGTGCGCCTTCAGGCCGCTGCGGTTCCCCGCTTCCAGCAGCGGGATCAGCACGTCATCCGTGGTGCCAGGATAAGTGGTGCTCTCGAGTACGATCAGCTGCCCGTCGGTGATCCACGGAGCGATGGCACGTCCTGTGTTTTCGATGTAGCTGAGGTCTGGTTCGCGGTGTCCGGTCAGCGGGGTCGGCACGCACAGGATGATGGCATCCTGATCGCTGAGCGCGGCAAAGTTGCTGGTGGCCTGGAAACCTTGCGAGCGGGCCTGGGCGATCTCCTCGGCTGGAATGCGGAAGATATAGGAGCGTCCTGCCTGCAGCTCCGTAATCTTCTTCTCGTCGATGTCGAAGCCGGTGACCTCAAAGCCGGCGTCGGCCAGAAGCAGGGACAAGGGGAGACCTACATAGCCGAGCCCGATGACACCAATCTTTGCGGTACGTGTCTGGAGACGTTGGAGCCGCTCCTCGACGGGCTTGACATGCGTTTGCAGCGTTGCGTTGGACATGTCGCTGATACTATTGCATTCCGGCGTGTGTGCCACCTGCGTTCCCGTGGCATATTCTGTCGCTAGGGACCCATTGCCATGAACTTCCGGGTGACGCCTTGTGCGCGGAGGTGGGATGGTCCGTTTGCTGGCACGGGTATGAGCTAGAAAGGGCCGTCGGGATCGCGAATCGATCTGACTGGCTCATCCGTTGGAGGTTTGGAGATGGCGCGGTACCTGATTACAGGCATAGCTGGATTCATAGGATCGACCCTTGCCCACACGCTCGTGGAGCAGGGGCATACGGTTGCGGGGATCGATAATCTCTCGACCGGTCGGTTGGAAAACATAGCGGATATTCGATCCTCGATCGACTTCGAAGTGGCTGATCTTCGGGATTTGCCGGCCATGCAGGCTGCTTGCCAGGGAGCCGACTTCGTTCTGCACCAGGCGGCCCTGGCCTCGGTGCCACGTTCCGTTAAGGATCCCCTGACTTCGCATGAGTCCAACGTGAATGGCACGTTGAACCTGCTGATCGCGGCTCGCGACGCGGGCGTGAAGCGGGTTGTGTATGCAGCCTCTTCGTCTGCCTACGGCGATCAAGCGGGTCAGGCTAAGCACGAGGACATGTCCCCGATGCCGCTGTCGCCGTACGCGGTGCAGAAGCTCACCGGTGAACACTACATCCAGGCGTTCTGCCGCGTGTACGGCATGGAGGGCGTCTGCCTGCGGTACTTCAACATCTTCGGACCGCGCCAGGCAGCGGACTCGCCCTACTCCGGCGTGATCGCGCAGTTTGCTTACAAGATGATGGCGGGTGAGACGCCAACGATCAATGGTGACGGCAGCATCAGCCGCGATTTCACTTTTGTGGCCAACGCGGTGCAGGCGAATCTTCGAGCCTGCGTGGCGCCTCGTGAAGTTGCCACCGGACGCGTGTTCAATGTTGGCACGGGGGATAGCCACACGCTGAACGATCTCTACTTTGCGCTGGCGGAAATACTGGAGTTTCGACCGAAGCCGAAGTACGGTACGGTTCGTTCGGGAGACATTCTGCACTCGTTGGCGGACATCCGGCGTGCAAAGGTGGAGCTCGGGTACAAGCCAGAAGTCAGCTTCGAAGCAGGGTTGCAGACCACAGCGGCTTGGTATCTTGAGAACGCGGGTCAAGCAGTCGAGATGGCTCAAGGCTAAACCGCGGGCGACCGCCCACTGCAAGAAAGAAGCCCCTGCTGCCGGCAGGGGCCATCTCTTTGCGGTTGAAACATGGCGGAGAGTGAAGAAGCGCGGACTTTACTGCGCCCCGCGACGACGAAGGATGGTCTTGACGGTCTCGAACATGATGAGCAGATCGAGACCAAGCGACATGTGTTTGATGTAGTAGAGGTCGTACTCCAGCTTCTCGCGGCTCTCCTCCAGCGTTGCGCCATAGCCGTAACGGACCTGTGCCCAACCCGTAAGTCCGGGCCGGATCAGGTGGCGCAGGTAGTAGAACGGGAGGTGCTGTGACAGCATCGGAACGAACTCCGGCCGTTCAGGACGAGGCCCAACGAACCCCATGTCGCCCCTCAGCACATTCCACAGCTGCGGGATTTCATCCACACGCGTTTTGCGCATGAACATGCCAAACTTCGTGACGCGTGGGTCGTTCTTGGTTGCCCATTTCGCGCCGCCCGCCTCAGCATCGGTAAACATGGAGCGGAACTTGTAGACGTAGAAGTTGCGGCCACTCATGCCAACACGCGTCTGGCGGAAGAAGATGGGCCCCTTGGACGACAGGCGGATCAGCAGAGCGACAAACGGGAAGAAGGGAAGAAAGATCAGCAGACCAAGCCCGGCAATGATCATCGAGACGATCTGCCGCAGGAACTGCTGCGATCGATTCAGCCGAAAGCCGTCGCTGTACAGGAAGTTACTCGGGCGTAAGCCGTTCAGTTGAATTTTCCCAGACAGCCGCTCGTTGAGGTCACTTGCTTTTTCGATCGTTAGGCCGGCGAAGCGGAGGTTCAGGAGATCCTGCACGGGAAGTTCGTCGCGGCCGTCTTCCACGGCGACGATGATGCGATGTACGGAAAGTTGCGAGGCGGCGATCTTCTCCAGCTCCTCGATCCAGATCGCCTTGCGTGCCGGCTTTTCGAGCAATTGAATGTTCTGCCAGCCGATGACTTCCATGCCCAGCTCACGACGGGTGTTCAGGCAGTCGACGATGGAGCTGGCATAGTTTCCCGAGCCCAGAACATAGACGCGCTCACGAAAGAAAGTATGACCGACGATCCAGTCATATAGCTTTCGCCAGCCAATCAGCGTCGGCGTGAGAAACAGAAAGCCCAGTGCATAGGCGTACCGCGCGATGACGAACTGCGGGTAGAAGAGGATGATGGCTGAGAGTAGAAAGCAATCGAATCCATGAACAAGCAGGATGCGGAAGTAGATTTCAAGCGGAGCTGAGACGATCTGCGGCTCGTACAGATCAAAGTAGTACGAGAAGATGAGGCTCGCCGCGGTGATCACGGCGATCTTGATGTACCCGTCCTCGTAATTGAGCGCGAGAAAGGCATCCTGGCCCTGGAGCGCCAGTGTCGCCAGCAGAAAGCAACTGCCCACGAGAAGCGCCTCACAAAGGAGGAGAATCACTGTCCGCGTGGGGTAGTACACGTGAAGGAAACGAATCATCGAGCAGCCAAACTCCGTCTACGCTTCTGTTGTATAGCTAGCGTAGCCGCCGTAGTAATCACCTTTTACGGGGAGCTTGTGCACGGCGTTCAGGACAAAACCGAGGACGTTGACGTTTTTGAACTGCGCCTGTGCCTGCTGAGCGGTCTTGAATTTGGTGACACCTTCCCGAGCCACTAGAAGCACACCCTGGCACGCCCGCGCCAGACTGACGGCGTCGGAGACGAGGTTTACCGGGGAGGAGTCCACGAAGATCCAGTCGAAGTGGCTGCTGACCTGCTCGATCAGTTCGGTGAAGCGGGAGTTCGCAGCAAGATCGCCGGCGTTTTCTGCATCCTGACCACCGCCAATAAACGTGAGCGAGGCGATTCCGGTGGGGAGCGGTACCTGGTTCGAGGTCAATTCAGCCCGCTGCATTACCTCGAGCATGCTGAGCTTGCCGGAGAGGAACTCGGACAGGCCGGGCTCGCGCTGAGCCCCGAGAGCCCGGTGCAGGGAAGCACGACGCATGTCGCCATCGATCAAAAGAACGCGATTGCCCTTGTGGCGCGCAAAGGAGAGAGCCAGGTTCAGCGTAACGAAACTCTTGCCTTCGCCGGGCAGACCGCTGCTGACCAGCACGGTTTTGAGTTGGCTGGTATCGCGGAACTCCATCAAATGCGAGCGCAGACTACGAAACTGTTCCAGGCGCGCGCCATTTTCATCCAGCGCCGGGAGAGCTGCCGCTACGGGAGACCACGGGTACCGGGGAACGGAGGAGAGGTCGAGTGTGGAGAGGAACGCCTCCACCTCTTTGGCCTCGGCCAACGCCTGCTGGCTGCCAAAGTCAAAGTTGTAAGGCTCTTCGACCAACTCGGGCTCAGGCATCGGCCTAGGGCGCAGCAGTTGATCCATAGTCGCAATGGGACTCTCTACACCTGTACGCGTTCGCTCCAGTTCAGCGCGGAGTAGTGCCTCGTAGATCTTGCTCATGAGCCGTGCCCTTTCTGCTGCTCTTTCTCACCTCGCGTTGGGACCGAGGACGATGTTGAGGCTGCATGTACAACAGGTTCTCCCCCGCGTGGAGCACCCAATCCAACATCCAGATGAGAGAACGGATCCGGAGTGGAGAAGGAATAGAGGTGATTGGAGCTGTCTTCCAGGTTCAAATCCTGGATCGCGGCGTACGCGAGACTGGCAGGGATCTTGTGCAGCTGATCCACGTAGGCAAACACCAGCGAGTTCTCGCAGATCAGATTGATCACGCGTGGAATGCCGGCACTTGCCTTGTGAATAAGGGCGACCGCCTCCGGCAGGAAGATGGAGTCGGTAGTTCCGGCGATGCGCAGGCGTCCGGAGATGTATTCCGAAGTCTGATCCAGGGTGAGGGGTTGCGTCCTGGCCCAAAGCGCGATCCGCTGCCGGAGTTGACGCGCATTGGGCTGGCGCAGCTTCTCCTCGAGCTCCGGCTGGCCGGAGAGAACAATCTGCGCGAGCTTTTGCGAAGACGTTTCGAGGTTGGTCAGGAGCCGAATCTCTTCCAGCAGATCCCAGGAGAGGTGTTGCGCTTCATCCACCACGATGACGCAGACCTCGCCGTCACGATACCGATCAATGAGCCAGCGATTCAGCTGTATCAGCATGCTCGATTTGGTGAGGTGGGTCGGCGTCAGACCGAAGTCGTTCAGAACGAACTCGAGGAATTCCAGGATGTCCAGGCGTGGATTGAAGAGAAAGGTGCTGTGGATCTTTGTGCGATGAAGCGCGTTCAGCGTGTGGCGGAGCAGAGTCGTCTTGCCGGTCCCAACTTCGCCGGTGAGCACCATAAACCCCTTGCGCGCGGCAATGCCGTGGTGCAGGCACGCGAGAGCCTCCTGCGTGTGAGGCATCATGCACAGGAAGCGAGGATCCGGGTTGATGGTGAATGGATCGCTCTCGAGATGGAAGAAGCTCTTATACATAATCAGCCGTGCGCGGGTGCGCTTCCCTTCGACTTGCGGAAGGACAACAAGCCTTTCAGGCGAGCAAACAGGGAAGGTTTGGCGGCAAGCTCGTCAGAGTATGCAAGCACGCCGAGGGTTGGAAGCTTGGTGAAGGCCCAGACATCACGCTCGGAACGCAGTGAGGTGTCCCGATATTCCAGCAATCCGGAGACTGCCAAGCCCAGGGCCAGGCCAAATGCAGCGCCGCTCATCAGGAAGACACTGCGTTTTGGGGAGAAGGGCGCATCTGGAAGGTTTGCGGGATCCATAACGCTGAACTGCTCGCCCTGCTGACGCTTCTCGAGGTCCGTCGCCATCTTGGACTGGTTCTTTTTGCCGAGCAGGTCGTCGTAGAAGCCCTGCGCGGTCTGGTAGTCGCGAGTGAGCTGTTTGTACTGCTCCTCGATCATCGGGCTGGACTGGATGCGTTCCTGGTAGGAGCGGATGTTTGCCTGCAGGCCGGCCTGCTCGCGCTTCTTCTCTTCAATCCCGGCATCCGCTGCGCGAAGCTGTGCGCGAAGCTGTTGGATTGCCACCGACTCAGGTCGGCTCGCAGACACACTGGTGCCGCCGCCAGAGGTGACGGGTGCCGACGCCATCTGGGTCATCTTCTTGCGTACATCGGCAATCTTGCGCTTGACCGCGACCACGTCCGGGTAGTCGCTGGTGTAGTGCAACTCCAACTCGGCTTCCTGGTTCTGCAGGGTCTGCAGTTCGGTCTGCGCCGCATCCTGCGCGGGTGAGTAGGACGGGGAGGAGATCGTCGGCGTCCCGACGGACTGCGAGGTCATGGCCTGCTGTTGCTGGGCCAGCATGGCCTGCATGTAGGTCCGGTCCTGCTCCATGCGAGCCAGGTTTTGCGTGGTCGACTCCAGCTGCGTGTCGAGACTGCTCAACATACCGGTGTTGGAGGCGTCGTCGCCGGGTAGCCGGCCCATGTATTGCCGCTGGAAGTTCGCGAGTTTAGCGTCCTGTTCATCCAGGCTGCGCTTGGCGTCGGTGAGCTGGCCATTGAGGAAGTCAGTGGTCCCCTCAGCGGCTGCCTCGCGAAGAGCCAGATTCTCTGTGGTGAACAGGGAGGTGATGTCGCTGCAAACCAGCTGCGCCGTACGCGGATCATCCGCCTTGAAGGAGATGAAGAAGCCAGGCAGGCCGCCGGCGTGAGCGATTTCAGAGTGGATCGGGCGGATCTCGATGTTGTGCCGCACCATATCGATGCGATCGTCCAGGTCCAGGTGCTGCGAGCCGTACAGGTTATAACGTTCAAGTATCGGTTGAAGATGAGACCTGCTGAGGATTTGCTCCTTCATGGAGGCGAGGCGGCTGTCCAAATCCTCCGAGATCACCGACTTGACGTAGTTGTCAGGAACCTTCTGCCCCTGAATCAGCACCAGGGTCTGCGACAGGTACTGCGGGGGAATCGTGTAGCTGAACGCGTACGTGAAGATGGGGAGAATGATCAGCGGAATGAGGATCATCCACCACCGGCGTTTCGCGATGGCGAGATAGTCTTCGGGGACCAGGGCACGATGACCTAGCATTGGATCCTCTTATCTGCCGAGCGAGATCGCCCGGGGAGAATAGGTAACACCGACGCCGACTACCTGATAGAAACCATTAAAGGCGTTCAGTGCAGTGGAATTGCTACTAACGGATTGATCTTCAAGGGTGTAGCTGCCGTAGGCCGAGAAGTTGCGGCCCAGAGCGCGGGTGACCTGGCCACTGGCTGCGACGCTCTGGGTGTCAAAGCCGTACACCAGCAGGTTGGCGATGTTGGTCGAGCGGGAGTAGCCAAGTGAGCCTGAGGCGTTCCAGGCACGTCCGAACTGACGGTGCACGCTGAGGACGACGTTGTCCGAAAAGGATCCCGGGATGACGCCCGATCCATTGTTGACGCCGCGCGAGTAGGAGAGCGAGTAGGTGAGCACGCGGGCAAGATAGCTGGCGTTCGCTCCCCCGGCGATCAGCGTCGAAGTTGCCCCTGCGGCCGGGTTTGAGGTAGTCACGATTTGCGGGCCGATAAAGAAGTTTGTGGAGAGGCGCCGGCTCCACTGCCGCGAGTAGCTAATGATCGCGCCCTGCGTCTGGAACGAGTATGGCTCCCCGCTGAAGGTGAAGTTGGAGTAGTTGTAGTTCCCGCTCAAGGTGTTGCGCGCGTCGAATCGGTAGGTAAGGCCGCCCGAGGCACCTTCCGTCGTGTTGTCGATCCCTTGGTAGGCGTTGTCACCGATGAAGCGCTGAATCCCGAAGTAACCACCGACCTGGGCTGACACGCGCGCCGTGAGGATGCGACTTGCGTTGGCGCTAAGGGTGTTGCTGACCCGTGGACCGTAGGTGGTGAGGATGCCGATCCCGCCAGCCGGACCAACTGGGATGGGGTCTACGCCTAAGTCGCCTACACCAGGAATACCGGACAGGCCGCTGACCGGACTCTGCGGGAGATAGCTCACGCTATCCGAGATGTTGAAGTTCCAGTTTCTCGTGGCGATGGTCTGGGAAAACGCCAGACTTTGGTAAACGGTCGTTGGCTGGTTTGAGTTGGCGATGAGCACGCCGCCCGAGTACACCGCGCTGAAAGGATCCCTTTGGCTGTGCGAGGTGTATGCGAGGTCGCCGGAGAGATTGGTTGTCGCTGCATTGCCACTGTTATAGAAGCCCGTCGAGAAGAGTTCTGAGGCGCTGACGGCGTACTGGAGGCTACCGCCCACGCGGGGAAGCTCAAAACCGACGCCGGGGCCGGAGCCAACGCCCGCGGGCAAAGACTGGGCTCCGGCCGGCGAAGAGCCGAGCGCCAAAGCAAGAACGATGGTGGTGTACCTGGTTTGATTTGTCATGGAACCACGATCGTATCGCCGGAGACCAAAGTTACGCCCTGCATATTGCCGTCTTTGAGTGCCTTCTTGTAGTCAAAAGGGATCTTCTGTTGCTTGCCAGCCACGGTCCGGAGGATGTAGATATGCTTGGCGTTCGCGTATGGGGTGAGGCCTCCAGCGGTGGCAATGGCCTGCAGTGGGGTGACATCCGGCGTGAGTGGCATCGGGCCGACCTTGCCGACCTCTCCTATTAAATAGATACGCTTGCTGTTGACACCCAGGACGGTGACCGTCACGAGCGGATCGGTGATGAACTGCTTCAACTTCTGTGTGATTTGCGAACCAAGCTGCATTGGGGTAAGTGGCGCAGCCGGCAGATCGCCGACCAGGGGAAGGGAAATCATGCCGTCGGGCCGAACCGGGAGCGTGACCGGGTAAGTGGGTTCCTTCCAGACACTGATCGCCAGGGAATCGCCCGGGCCGATGACGTAGTCAGGAGACACGGCGGCCGGAGCGGGTGTCCCGGCCACCTGGGCGGAGGGCGTCGTCACCGGAGCGGCTGGCGGTGTGGCGGGCGCCGCCTGGGGCGGAAGGCTTGTGGCGGTGATCGGCGGCTTGTCCGTCCCTTGTTGCGCCCATCCATTGCCGCTCGTGAGCGATGCGGCAGTTACCAGGAACAGGGTGGCGATTGCAACTTTCATGAAACCTCTCCAAGCTGGGACCAGTGGTCGATTCACAAGAGCGAACCCGGTCCTGCCATGCATGTTGTAGCGTACTCGCAGTTTCTCTCTCTGCAGCAGCCAGTGACAAGTGTGCATCCGAGGTCCTCAAGCCGGTTTCGACGGGGCAGGTAGAAACCTGAGTCTACGGAGCGAAAGCGGTACACGGGAATCCTCCGAAAGGCGTAATCTGAGTCACGCGAATAGCCCTACTATTGTGGAGTGCATTGGATGCGAGTTCAACCCTGGGCCTCGATGAGCGGCCTCGTGGCTTCCCCCGAGCCGGTGAACGCTCGTGGGGATGAGACGGTCGGTCCGATGCCGCCCGCCCGAACGGGCTCTGCGGCGAAAATTGTGCCCCTCGCCCTGCTGGCGCTTCTGATTGTTCTGCTCTATCACGGTGTTGCGACCAAGTTAGTAACGGACTGGTACGAGCTTCCAGATTTCTCGCATGGCTTCCTCATACCCTTCTTTGCGGGCTACCTGATCTGGTCCAAGCGGCCGATCTTTGAGCGAACGCCGATCGCGCCAAGCTGGGCAGGGCTCCCGGTGCTTCTCTGCGGATTGTTGCTGCTGGTCACCGGCCTGTTCGGCGCTGATCTCTTTCTGTCGAGAATTTCTCTCATTGTGGTGGCCGCAGGTCTTCTTTGGACACTATACGGCTGGCGGATTCTGGACGAATCGAAGTTCATCCTGCTCGTCCTGCTGCTCGCGATCCCACTGCCGGCTGTGGTCTTCAACCAGATCACGTTTCCGCTGCAACTGTTTGCCTCGCGCCTCGCAAGCACAATCCTGCCCATGCTGGGCGTGCCTGTCCTCCGTGAGGGTAATGTCCTCGAGCTCCCGGCCATGCAGCTGGAGGTCGCGGAGGCATGTAGCGGCATCCGGTCTCTGCTGAGCCTGTTCACGCTGGCCGTCATCTATGGCTACTTCCTGGAGCGTGGTCTTCTGCGGCGGTCGCTGCTGGCCCTTGCGAGCGTGCCGATCGCCGTGGCCGCCAACGTGGCACGCATCGTGGGCACGGGACTTTGCGTGCAGTATTGGGACCCCCAGAAGGCTATGGGCTTCTTTCATGAGTTTTCAGGTTGGTTGATGTTTCTGGTGTCGCTGTCCTTGCTCTACCTTGTCCACAAGGGTACAAGCCGGCTCTTTCGACGTAACGGGAGCGTTCCTTCATGAAATCGCCGCAATTCTGGGCGGCGCTGGTGTGTCTGCTCGGCACCTTTCTGCTAGTGCAACTCCGTGGTGACACCGACCGGGTGCCACCCAGCGCGCCGTTGGCCGGCATGCCATCGACCTTCGGACCGTGGACAAGCCGCGATCTTCCGATCAGCGCTTCGGTACTCGAGATCCTCGGGAAGGGAGAGTTTCTGAATCGCCTCTACACCCAGGACAAGCCGGCATCGACGGATGTTGCTGGTGAGAATGAGGTAGCGCCGATCCAGTTCTTCATCGCCTACTTTCCCACACAGCGAAGCGGGCAGTCGATCCACTCCCCTCAGAACTGTCTCCCAGGTTCGGGATGGACGTTCCTGAGCTCCGGCGTTACGAGCTTTACGGACCCGAGTGGAAAGGAATACAACGTCGGCGACTACGTGATCTCCGACGGCCGCTCCAAGCAAGAGGTCCTGTACTGGTACCAGTCCCACGGACGCAGCATCGCCAGCGACTATAAAGCGAAGTTGCTGATGTTGACCGATTCCATACGCTACGGTCGAACCGATGCGGCGCTGGTACGCCTGATTACCCCGGTGGCGCAGAACGAAAATCCAGCGCAGGCCCATTCTCGCCTGATCAGCTTTGCGAAGCTCGTCACGCCATTGCTGCCGGCCTATGTTCCGAACTAGATGATCGTCCCCTTCGTGTTCTCGAAATCTTAAAAGTTGTTGGAGAAAGAAACATGATCAGCACACGTAAACAACGCCCCGCATTTCTTCTGCTTGCCTCGGGAGCATCCCTGGCGCTTTGCGCGGTGACCGGATGCAAGCACGATCCGAATGTCCAGAAGCAGAAGTACTTCGAAAGCGGGCAGCGATACGAGAAGGAAGGCAAGCTGCGCGAGGCGGCCATCCAGTTCTCGAATGCGCTCAAGGTGGATCGCAACTTCAGTCCCGCCCACTATGAGCTGGCAAAGACCTACATCCAGCTAGGCTCCATGATCGCGGGCTACCAGGAGCTGCAGCGCACCGTCAGCCTCACGCCGTCCAATCTGCAGGCGCGTCTGGACCTTGGCAATATGCTGCTGGCCGGTGGTGTGCCCGTTCGCGCGAAGGAACAGGCCGACGCCGTGCTCAAGGTGCAGCCGAACAATGCGGATGCGTTTGCGCTGCTGTCAAAGATCGCCTTGAAAGCGGGCGATCGCACCGAGGCGTTGGCTGACATTCAACACGCGATCTCTCTCGACCCGAACAAAGCGATCTTCCACACGTCTCTCGGCTTGATCCAGTCGCTATCGCCGGACACGCAGGTCGCGGGCCAGGCTGAACTGCAGAAGGCGGTCTCCCTTGACGGCAAGAACCCCATGACTCGCCTGGCGCTGGCCGGGATCCTGGCGAAGAAGGGAGACACCCCAGGCGCTCTGCAGCAAGCGCAGGCTGCCGTGCAGGGTGCCCCTGACAACCTGCAGGCGCGCGCTGTGCTCGCGGAACTCTATCTTCGTTCCGGGGATAAGGCACAAGCCGAGCAGACCATGATCCAGGCGGCAGAAACGATGCCTGAGAAGGACGCGGCCCCCGAGCTGCTGCTCAACTACTACATGCGTTCCAATCAGCCGGATCGCGCGGAAACGGTCTTCGCCGACCTGCGGCAGAAGCACGCAAAAAGTGTGCCGATCCAGGTGGACTACGCGCGTGTGCTTGTGGCCCGGGGCGAGTTTGATAAAGCTACAGATGCCTTGAAGAGCCTATCCAAGAACAACGCCGGCAACCCGCAGGTCGAGCGGCTCAACGCAGAAGTCATGCTGCACAACGGCAAGGCCCATGATGCGTACGCGCTCCTGCAGAAGGCCACCGCCAGTGCGCCCGACGACGTCAAGCTGCAGCTGCTGCTCGCGCAGACCGCCGCCGCCACCGGCAACACGGGTGTCGCGGAAACCAGCTTGCGGGAAGCCGCTCGGCTTGATCCGCTGAACGTCGATGCGCAGCGCGGGCTCGCGAACCTGGCCAGCATGCACCACGATACGGCGCAACTTAGCCAGCTGGGCGAACGGGCTATTGCCGCGCGTCCGAATGCCCCGGAAGGCTACCTGTGGCGCGGATCGGCGGAAGCCACGCAGCAGGAATACGATCGCGCCAATACCGACTTCGAGGCGGCTTTGAAGCTGGACCCGCACAGCACGCTGGCGGAGCTTGACCTCGGCGAGTTGCGCCTGCGGCAGAAGCGTGCGTCCGAGGCACGGCCGTATCTTGAGCAGGCCCTGGCGCAGGATCCATCGCTTTTACCCGCCTTGAATATGCTGGTCGGAATGGATCTGGAAGACAAGCAGCCCGAGAAAGCATTGGCGCGTTTGCAGGCCCAGGCAGCCAAGGTGCCGAACAGTCCTGCGATCTTCGCCGATCTGGCCGTGCTGCAACTTCAACTGAAGGACTTCAACGGAGCACAGAGCAGCGCGCAGCATGCTCTCCAGCTCCAACCAGACTTCGAGCCAGCTGTGCAGGCGTACTCGCAGACACAGATTGCCTTGGGCAACACCGAAGGCGCCATTACGACCTGGCAGAACTGGCTGAGCAAACACCCGGACGATGCGCGGGCGAACCGGCTGCTCGGTACGCTGGAGGAGACCAAGGGCGACACGGCAAAGGCGATGGACTACTACAAGAAGTCGCTTACGCTTGATAGCACTCAGGCCATTGCCGCGAATAATCTCGCCTACCTGATGGTCGAGAACGGCGACAACGCCGATGTCGCTCTGAACTATGCGCAGATTGCACGGCGCGCCCTGCCGAACTCGCCGAGCACCGCGGACACGCTGGCGTGGGTGTACTACCACAAGGGAACGTACTCTCTTGCTCGGGATCTGCTGCAGGATGCCACCAAGTCCGACCCAACGAACGCCTCGATCCATTACCACCTGGGCATGGTCGACAGCAAGTTAGGAGACAAGGCGACGGCGGCCGCCGAGCTGAAGAAAGCCTCAGAGCTCGCTCCGAACACGCAAACGGCAAAGGAGGCGAACGACGCCCTGGCGAAGCTCGGCTAGGCGAGCTATCCGAGCCGGGCCGGGAGGGCGCCGCCGCGTCACTACGGTGGTCTCCGGTCTCCGGGTTCCGGTCTCCGTTGCTACTGTGAGCTGCAACTCGCGACCAGCGCTGAGGCAGGTAGGTTCGCCCCTTGGTGCGCGACCGTGTTGTGAACTGATGAGGCAGAAGTGGATAACGCAAATAGAAACGCCGCCCCGAAGGGCGGCGTTTCTGTTGAAGCTGGCTAAAGTTACAGCGAAAGACCTTCTTGACGACGACGCATGAACAGGAGACCTGCACCACCGATGAGGCCGGTACCAAGCAGGAGCAAGCTGTTCGGCTCGGGTGTAACAGCGGTGCTTCCGGTCGTACCGGCGGAGGCGGAGAACGTGGACTCGACCGTCTGGCCGTTGACCGTCTGGCTGCTGAACTCAAAGGCAGCCGGAGTGCCGTCGTAAGCCACTACGCCGCTACCGGTGAAGGAGCCCAGACCCTCGATCACGATGCTGCTGCCCAGGAGCGTGGTGGAGTAGGTCGCTGTGTACGCGTCCAGACCGAAGGCGAACGTCTCTCCGTTCTCAGTCACCTGAAACAAGGGGAAGGACGTCGCCAGGGTGTTGGTGACGCCGCTGGTGTACGGCAGGGTGCCGCCGGCGAACTGAACAGGCGTCTGGTCTGTCAGGTACGACGCGAACGTACCGGTGATCTGCTGTGTTCCGGTATCGGTGGCCGCGCCAAGCTGTGCAGTCCCGAAGGAAATGGTCGATGATGTGTAGGCA
>CAXTFS010000024.1:0-7552 GCA_964243395.1 uncultured Acidobacteriaceae bacterium
CGTCGCAGAAAATCCTCAATCAGCAGGCGGATGGTGTGGGCGTCGTCATCCGCTGAGCGCGCCGGCGGATCGGGACGGTCCTCATCGTCACCCACCCAGTCGCCCGGCCGCTCGGCCTCAAAGGCGGTATGCCAGTGCAGGGCTGGGCTTTGCCCGGCCCCGCGTGAGGCGGTCGCAGCGACGAACGGCACCATCTCACTTTCACTGGCGAAGTGGCTCCTCAGCGCCTCAGGACTGGGCAAAATCGTGCCGAACGTCGCGTTGAAGGCGCCGACCAGCTCGGCTTGCGAGCGGAAGTTGGCGGTCAGGCGAAGGCTCCCCAGCGGGACGTCACCAAACCGTCCGTTCCGAAAAGTGCGCAGAAAGCGTTCCACCCTGGCCTGCCGAAAGCCATAGATCGACTGCTTGGGGTCGCCAACCAGAAACATCGTCTGGGTACGTCCGTCCCAGGATCGGGTGAGGGACTCGATCAGGTCATACTGGCCCGCAGAGGTGTCCTGCATCTCGTCCACCAGCAGGTGCGTGAGGCGCATGCCCGGTACATCGGCTCCACGAAACTCCGCTGCCGGGTTATGCAGCAGCGATCGCGCGGTAAGGGCGATCTCGGTGAAATCGCAGGTATTGCGTTCGGCGAACAGCACCTGCAACTCAGCCAGGGCTCGCCGCAGAACGTGAAACAGCATCTTTACGACGTGCCATTGCGCGTCGGGGTACCGTGCGTCCGGGAGCGCCCTCACGTCACGGAGGGCCACTTTCACGCTGATGCCGGAGGCATCCCTGTCCCCGAATCGTTCGATGAGGCTCTTCAGCCGAGCCTTGTCCTGGCTTTGCATCTCGAAGCCCATCTTGTCCCGGTTGAGGCCGACGCGCCACTCATCATCCGCTCTCAGCAACAAATCGACGAGCACGCGCCAGTGCTGGAGATCCTCAGCCTGCGCTCCCGGTGCCTCCGGGCGCTGCGCACACAGGAGCAGCGGGGAGATCGCACCGTTGTACCCCGCCTCCGACGACATGCTGTTCGCAAAGACTGCAAGTTCACTGAGTAGCGGCGGTCCCACCATTTCCGTCGCGCGGGATAGCCCCTCGCAGATCACGCGCTCCAGACTTCGCTCGAGCCTCGCCCGAACTTCGCCGTCAAGGCGCTCTTCCGTCAGCTCCGCAGGGTCCAGCGGCACGAGTTCGCCCCATTGCTCCCGCTGCTTCAGCATCTCGGCAAGCAGGTGGGTGCAGTCGCTGAGGTTTGCGTCGCGGTGCAGCAGCAGGCAGCGAAGCGCCTGGTCCAGCAGCCGGTCTGGTCCGCCCAGCTCGCGCAGGGTGCGCTCGGCCGCGAGCTCGTAGAGCGGTCGCGCATCGTCGATCGGCATCCGGGCACCGGTTCCGCCGGAAAGCAAAGGCATGCCGGCGGCGACTTCCGCGCAGAATGAATCGATGGTGCGGATGTTGAGCCCTTGCGGGCTCGCGAGAAGCCCCCAGCCCAGGACGCTGTCCCGCGCCAGAACCGCCTGGGCGAGCCGCCGGCTGCGGCGTTCAAATTCGCCCGCGTTAGGAGCGAGTGGGAAGCTCTCCCGAGCGGCACCCAGCTGCTCCAGAACGCGGGAGCGGAGCTCGGCCGCGGCCTTGCGGGTAAAGGTGATCGCCAGCACCTCGTCCGGTCGATCGACGCCGCCGTCCGCCAGCAGCTTCAGGAAGCGCTGAATCAGCAGACCGGTCTTGCCGGAGCCGGCGGGCGCCTCCACGATCCAGGAGCGGCGCGTGTCCAGGGCCGCGGCACGTGCGTCCGCATCGCACAGATCGGCTGTCGGTGTACGGTCCTCCTCCCCAAAGAGTTGGCCCTGTTGCTCCGGTTCCGGCTCGATGTTCGCTGGGAATTGGAGCAGCTCAGCCATCGATCTCCGTCCCCTCGGCCTGCGCTGGTTCGGCGCCGTCCTGCGCCAGCAGGGTCTCGGCGTCCAGCCGGCAAAGGGGGCGGTGTGCGCAGTACTGGCAGGTCTGCGGATGGTGCTTGGGATCGACCTCGGCGCGGCCCTCGGCAAACTCTTCCGCCAATCGTTCCAGTTCCACCCGCCAGAGCTCGATCTGCACCGCCAGGGTGACCTTCGCGCTGCGGCCCTTGGGAGAAAAGAGCTTGGGACGATCTGCCAGGCCGACCCAACCCATGGTCTTGCCCCGCCGCAGACGGGCAAAGGCGAGCCCGTGTACGGTCTCCGCCTCGGTCGCCAGGACATACAGCGGAAGCTGCGGCGCGTCCGGCCGTTCGCCCAGCCAGTCGTTCGTACTAAGCTGCGAGGAGCTCTTGTAGTCGACCAGGACCCGACCATCCCCGACGAGGTCGATCCGGTCCGGACGAATGCTGAGCTCGAGCGGGCCCACCTTCACCGTCCCCTTCTGTTCCGGCGGAAGCACATGGAAGGGCTCACGTTCAAGCTCAAAGACCAGCCAGTCTTCCAGCAGACGCACGAACCGGCTCTCCAGAACGTCAAAGTAGGCTGCGCCCCAGCGGTCATGCTCAGCGGGCCGGTAGCGGTCCAGTGCCTCGGTCACTGCCCGGCGAAGCTGGTCCCGCCGGTCTGGCTCGGACATCGCCTTCAGGCGGGCATGGCTCCCGACCTCTCGCCAGAAGACCTCGAGCGCACGGTGGAGCACGTTGCCGCTCTCGCGAGGATCCAGGCCAAGCGAGCGACCTTCAGGCTCAGCAGCCCCCAACCGTATGCTGGCAAACGCGCGAAAGCCGCAGGCAGCCTGCAACTCCAATACCCGGGCTCCGCCCCGGAGTGCCAAAGACGTCAGGGCGGGAACCGGATCAGCGTCCGGGATCTCGCACTCCTGGAGGATCTCTGCCCCGTGCTCCGGTTCCAGCAACTCCGCCGCAGTCTTACGCACGAAGCCAAGCTCCTGTGCGAGCGGCGTCATGCGCAGGGAACCACTGCCGTCGCCGGCCGCAACGGTCAGAAGCACGGTGCCCGTGCGTCGGAGCAGGCTCCCCAACGCGTTCCGCGCACGTTCCGCGGCGTGCGGGGCGCTTGTGCCGGGAAGCTTCAGTTCGCGCTGCAGCCCACGCCCCAGGAGGGGGTGCGGGCGTTCCGGCCCGGGCAGATTGCCGTCGGTCGACCGCATCAGCAGAGCGGCGTCGAAGGCGCAACCTTCCGCTTCGGAGAAGGTCAGGATCTGCACCGGCGTGTGTCCCGTGCGCCCCGGTGCGGGGGAAGACTGGATCTCGTGTTCCAGGGTGGCGAGCAACGTGGAAAACCCGACCCGCCGACCATGCACATCCAGGGTGGCAAGACGGTCCAGCAGCGTCTCCCATGCCTCGGTGGCGCGGAACTCCGCCGCGGAGAGCGTCCGGGTCCCTGGCCAGCCGGCAGCACGGAGAGCGCCACGGACTCGCTCCGTCCAGTCAGCAAATCCCAGGCTGGAGGAGGCGAAGTTTCGGTCAGTCACGAAGCTCCTGAACGCGGCCAGCTCCGGGAGCCGAACGTCCGTTCCGGCGGTCGTACGGCGCGTCGCCAAGACGTCCGTCAAGGTCAGTTCAGGCTTAAGCGCTGCGGCCCCGCGCAGGGCGTCGATCTCAAAGCGCGCAAGGCTCTCGTGGTCGTCGCCGTACCGTAGAAAGGGTGAAAGCAGAAGTTGTCCCACGCGTTCGAGCGGCAGGGGCGACTCGATCCAGCGCAGCAGCTGAAGGGCCGCGGCGACCACCGGGACCGTCCCAAGCGACCGCTCGCGAGAGAACTGCCAGGGCGTCGACGACAGATCCACGTCTGCCGGCTCGAGCTCGGGTGCCAAGAGCTCCCTTAGCACGCGTTCCAGCTGCGGGTTTTCTGCCTGCGGATCGGGCAGAATCAACGCGACTGTCCGACTCTTTGCACCAGGACTGGAGAAAAAATCCCGCATCCAGCGCGTGGCAAAACGCAGCTCCTCCCCGGGGTCGGCGGCGGTGACCGCCAGCCGGATTGCCCCAACGTTATCCTCAGCCGGCCACGTCAGCGTGCCGACGGAGACCCCGCTGGCGCGCACCGCAGCCACCAGCGCCGCTTGCGAAGGCGTCAGCGCATCATGGCCGAGCATGTGAATGGGAAAGGCAATCCGGGACGCCCCGGAACGAAGATGATCGGCGATGGCCGCTTCCAGCAGAGCGGCCGGGAGCATCCGCCGTTCGCGGCAAAGGGCAAGAAAACGCTCCGCCCAGCCGGCAAAGGTGCGTGCGTCGAAGCTGTCAGCCGAGCGGCGTAGACGGTCGAGGGCGAGGTGCGCACCCGCAAGCGCAAAACCGGAGCGGGCAAGCCGCGCCGCACCGGCGACCGTGCCCGACGGAATGATCCCCTTCTCCGCAGCCGCCTCCAGGATCTCCGCCCAGAGCGCCTCTTCCTGCACGCGATTCAGCAGCAGTCGTTCTTCGGCACCATCGGTGACGGCGGTGCTCCAAAGGCCGGTCATCCACTCACCCCACGCAACAATGGCGGGCGGTTCCCAGGAAAGCAATCCGCGCTCGCGCTGATGATGGTCGAAGCGGGCCCGCAGACCGGCGGCTGCCCGTGCGTTGGGCAGCACAAAGACCTCGCCTGCCTCCAGGGGGGCAATCCATTGCGGCGAAAGAGATTGCCCGAGCATCCTTCTTCGTTATACCCGACCTTCACCGATTGTTCGCCCACCCACACCTGCAACTTCCGTGGAAAATGGGTCCGTTTTCCTCTCCTCGCCTACCGTGCAGAGCAGCATCAGCGGCACAAGCGCCGCCGGCACGAGCATCGCCCAGCGCAGCGACCCTGTGTGCGTGGAGACCGAGCCCATCAGCCAGGGGAACAGCGCCGCCCCCAACCCGGAGACCGCCAGCAGGGCTCCGGCCAGCTGTGCCGGGGGACGGTGTCGCAACAGCAGCCCGAAGCTCGAAGGAAAAACCGGCGCCAGCGCCAGACCCAGCAGGATGCACACGACGGACAGACTGGCGGCGCTGCCGCAAATCGCGAGGGCCCCGATCAGCAGCAGGCAGAGCCCCAGGCTGAGGCGCTGGATCGTCGCTTCAGGCCACCGGCGCATGGCTGCCGAGGCAACGGCTCGGCCAACGGTCAGCGCAATCCAGAGAACAACAAAGCCGGACTGCCCGCCCAGCAACGCGCCGCCCGCGAAGCGAAGCGCAAAGGTGGTAAGCCACGCCGTCAGGCAGGTTTCCAGACCGCCGTACAGGAACAGTAGCCCGCCATAACGCAAGATCAGGGGCCTGGCTGGAGCTTCGCCCTCCACGTCGCTCGATGGTGTTGCCGTTCCGTTGGCGACCGCAACCGGCGGCGGAACGGCTCGAAAGACCAGGCCTCCTATGCCCACAAGGAGGAATAATGCCGCCAGGGCGCCCGTGGGCTGGCGCCAGCCGAAGTGCGGGAGCAGTGCGCCGGCCAGGATGCCGGTCGACACCGCGCCAAGGCTCCAGAACAGGTTCAGCAGCGAGAGCATTGAGCCGGTGTGCGCCGGCCAGCGTCTCCCGGCGAGGATGTTGGTGGACGCGATGATCTCGCCCAGCCCGAAACCACTGAGCAGGAGGGCGGGAAGCGCGGTCCGCAGGCTGTGACAAAACGCAAACGCGCCCAGGCCCAGGGCGGCGAGGATGTGTCCGCCCAGGATACCCAGCCGCAAGCGGCGCGGCACCGACACGCCCCCGGCAAATGCACCGACGAATTTTGCGAGCAGCAGCAGACCGCCGCGCTGATCTGTCAGCGACCATTCCCGCAGCAGGGTCGGCAGCAGAGGACCCAGCAGCACCGTGCCGAGACCGGCCAGCAGAAAGCTCAGGGCGAGTACCGGTGCGGGTGGTCCTGCGGAATCGCTGGCGTCCGCAATCGCCGTCGACCCTGTGGAAGCATTCATGGCTTGGATCCGCCCGCATCCTAGCACGCGCCGACAGGGGAAGGGACGAGCGAGCCGGACCCGTATCATAGGGTTTGTGGACCGATCCCTGAATTTGCGCCTGCCGAGTTGGGGCGCCATGTTGCTTGCCCTTCTGCTGCTGGGCTGGACCGTGGGTTTGTTGGGCTGCCACCATGCCCCGGCGCCCCCGTCTGGACCGCAGCCTGAGAGCCACCCGATTCGTGGGCGGGTTGTCGGGCTGTTGCCGGGTAGCGTGATCCTGGACCACGAAGCCATTCCCGGCTTTATGGGCGCCATGACCATGAACTACACGTTGGCGGACCCAAGTGTGGCTTCGGAGCTGCATCCCGGCGACCGCATCACGGCGAATTTGCTGAACGACCGCGACAGCTATGGACCGACCCATCTGCGGCTGACGGACATCGTGGTGATCCAGCAGGCGCAACCCGATTACAAGCCCACCGTGCAATACCATCTGCCCGCGCCCGGCGAACCGCTGGCCAACTTCTCCCTGCTGAATCAGTCAGGCAAGACGATCCAGCTGCGGCAGTTTCAGGGCAAGGTGCTGCTGATGACCTTTGTCTACACCCGTTGTCCGGTGGCAGACTACTGCCCACGCATGAGCCGTAACTTCGCCCAGATCGACAGCGCGCTTGCCGCCGATCCCGCCCTCTATGCCCGGACGCATCTGCTGACCGTCAGCTTTGACCCCACCTATGACACGCCGGCGGTCCTGCGCAGCTACGGCGGCGCCTACACGGGGCATTACTCGGCCGAAACCTTCAAGCACT
Organism: uncultured Acidobacteriaceae bacterium; assembly: GCA_964243395.1. Lineage (GTDB taxonomy): Bacteria > Acidobacteriota > Terriglobia > Terriglobales > Acidobacteriaceae > Granulicella. Next base: position 6,645 of record CAXTFS010000024.1, read on the forward strand.
GGGACTTCGCGGCGCCGAGTGAGGCCGAGTTGCCGAAGATGGAGCAGTGGTTCGATATGGGTGTCACACCGACGCCAAAGGAAGCGACCGCCGGCAGCGGTGCATGGCAGCATTCGCTCGCGACGGTGGTCGTTGGTCGTGATGGAACCGTGCGGGCGTTCTATCCTACGAATGACTGGACAGTGAAAGAAGCGCTTGATGTGATCCGTACGGCGGCAGCGTAGCCGCCGGCACCATCGCGAGTGCAAGGAGTACGTCTGTGGCAAGACTGACAAGAGTTTTCGGCATCATCCTCATCGTGCTGGGCGCGGTGTATTTCATCCTCACCGGCTCATCCCATCCCACCTCACTGATCCCCGCGATCTTTGGTGTCCTGCTTCTGCTCTGCGGCGTCCTTGCTAACACTGAGGACACCAAACGGCGCATGCTGTGGATGCACATCGCCGTCACGGTGGGCCTGATCGGCTTCATCTTTCCGGCATTCCGTGCGGGCAAGGCATTTGCAGGCAGCACGGCGCTGACCGCTGTGCAGCACACCGCGGCACAGGAAGAGATGATCATGGCGATCGTCTGCGCGGTGTTTACGGGTTTGTGTGTGCGCAGCTTCATCGCCGCCCGGGTAGCACGCACGGCGTAGTCGGTCCCCGCGCGGTACAGCGCATTCACTTACAGCACGAAAGGAACGTCCATGGGCGGCTTTGGACCATCGAGTATCGGCAATGGCGGCGGTGGCGCACCCAGGATGCGGGCGGTTGACGGTCCTGCACGTGGCGGTGCGCGCGCAGCCGCCGCAACGGACGCAACGGGCAAGGATCCGAAAAAGCCCAAGCCAAAGCTGAGCGCGGTGTGGCCGGAGATCAAGGCGCTTATCCTGCCCCGGCGCGGCCTGTTAGCGGTGAGCTTCTGCC
>CAXTFS010000024.1:7562-18433 GCA_964243395.1 uncultured Acidobacteriaceae bacterium
GCCTGATGCTTGTGAATCGGGCACCGTCCCTTGTGCTGCCGATCTCGTTCAAGCCCCTGATCGATTCTGTGTTTATCCATGGTCGTATGAACCTGTTGCTGCCTATCGTGGGCTCGGTCCTGGGAGCCACGTTGTTGCAGGGCGTTACGTCCTACGCGCTGACGCAGACGCTGAGCAAAGCAGGGCAACGGCTCATCGCGGAGCTGCGCGTTGTGGTGCAGGGGCACGTCGGTCGTTTGCCGGTCAGCTTCTATGACGAAAACCGGACAGGTGTGCTGGTGTCGCGCATCATGAGCGACGTGGAAGGCGTGCGCAACATCATCGGAACCGGCGTTGTGGACTTTGTGGGCGGCGTGCTCACGGCGATCTTCGCGTTTGCGTACCTGGTCCACTACAGCGTGCGCATGACGCTGGTCACTTTCGTGATCATGATCGCGTTTGCAGCCGTGGTGCAGCGCGCGTTCAAGGTGATTCGACCAATCTTTCGCGAGCGCGGCAAGATCAACGCCGAGGTGACAGGACGGTTGACGGAGTCGCTCGGCGGCGTGCGCGTGGTGAAGGGCTACCACGCCGAAGAAAGCGAAGCGAAGGTCTTCTCCGAAGGCGTCGATCGATTGCTGCAGAACGTGATCAGCTCGCTTACGGCGCAATCGCTGATGACGCTCTCATCCACGGTGATCCTTGGTGTCGTGGGCGCAACGGTGATGTACATGGGCGCGCATCTGCATGCTGCGGGCAAGCTCACGCCAGGTGACTACTTCAGCTACGTCATGCTGCTGGCCTTTATGACCGCGCCCATCGTTGGCCTGGTATCGATCGGAACGCAGTTGACCGAGGCGGTGGCTGGCCTCGATCGCACGCGCGAGGTGCTTGCCGAGTTGGAAGAAGATGCACAGCCGGGACGCGCGATTGCCGCAGGCGGCCTGCTCGGCGATGTGCGTTTTGAAGATGTCAGCTTCGCGTATGTTGAAGACAAGACGGTTCTGCACAACATCAGCTTCGCCTCGAAGCCGGGTACGGTGACGGCGCTGGTTGGGTCGAGTGGGTCCGGGAAGTCAACGATCATCAGTCTGATCTGCGCCTTCCATACCGCCAACCAGGGACGCGTTCTGGTGGACGGTATTGATCTCGCAACGGTGCGGCTCGCAGAGTATCGCGGGCAGCTTGGCGTGGTCTTGCAGGAGACCTTTCTGTTCGACGGCACCATCCGCGAGAATGTGCTGTTTTCAAGGCCAAACGCGACCGACGAGCAGTTTCTCGAAGCATGCCGCATCGCGCGCGTGGATGAGTTCGCCGAGCGCTTCCCCGAGGGATACGCGACCATCGTCGGAGAGCGCGGAGTCAAGCTTTCCGGTGGTCAACGGCAGCGTCTCTCGATTGCCCGCGCCATTCTTGCCGACCCACGCATCCTCATTCTCGATGAAGCCACCAGCTCGCTCGACTCAGAGAGCGAAGCGATGATTCAGCATGGGCTCAGCTTCCTGATGCAGGGGCGCACAACGTTTGTGATCGCGCATCGCCTGTCGACGATTCGTCGCGCCGACCAGATCCTCGTCATCGAAGAGGGGCGCATTCGCGAGCGTGGCACGCATGACGAGCTGTATGACTTGCATGGTCGCTATCGTGAGCTGTACGACCGTCAGCATGGCCTGGAACGCAACCTGTTTCTTGCGCCCGGTGAAGGCGATGTGGCGCCGCTCGAGGTGAGCGGCGCCTAGGGCAACGCATAGGGCTATGCCTTGGGCTCCACGCCAAGTTCGCGCAAAAGAAACGCATAGTCGAAGGCCGTTTCTCTGAGGTAGTCATAACGCCCGGAGGCACCGCCGTGGCCTGCCTCCATGTTGATGTGCAACAGCAGCGGCTTGTCCCCGTTTGCCTTCAATGTTCGCAGCCTGGCGACATATTTTGCGGGCTCCCAATACATCACCTGCGAGTCATTCAGGCTGGTCTTTACAAGCATCGCCGGGTAGTCCCCCGCGCGCAGGTTGTCGTAGGGAGAGTAGGAAAGCATGTATCCGAATGCCTCCTCCTCGTTGGGATTTCCCCACTCCTCGTACTCGGCGACGGTGAGGGGGAGACTGGCATCCAGCATGGTGTTCATCACGTCGACGAACGGCACATGTGAGAGCACGGCACGGAACAGATCCGGCCGAAGATTGGTGACCGCACCCATCAGCAGACCGCCGGCTGATCCACCTTCAATGGCCACGCGGGCTGCACTGCCGTAGCCCTCGCCGACAAGGAACTGAACGGCTTCGACGAAGTCGGAGAAGGTGTTGCGCTTCTGCATCATTTTGCCGGCATCGTGCCATGGATCACCGAGTTCGCCACCGCCGCGAATGTGCGCGTACGCCATCACGACGCCGCGATCCAGCAACGCCAAGCGTGCCGCGGAGAAGCCAAGTGGCAGCGGGTATCCATACGATCCGTAACCGTACACATAGAGCGGTGCCGCTCCGTCCTTGCGGAAGCCATCGTTGCAATACACAACGGAAACGGGCACCTGCGTGCCATCCCCGGCGGCGAACCACAGCCGCTCCGAGGCATACCGCGAAGCGTCGAACCCACCGGGAACAGCTTGCTGTTTCAGGAGCGTGGACTCGCCGGTCGAGACCTCGTAGCGAAACACGGAGGCTGGCCGAACCAGAGACTGGTAGGCATAGCGATAGACCGCTGTGTTGAAGTCGCGATTGATCTCGCCGGACGCGCTGTAGGCCGGGTCCGGAAAGCGTATGTCTCGCGGGTCTGCCGGCGTGCCCTCCGCATTCAGCGGGAACACCCGCATCACCGGCAATCCACCTTCGCGATAGGTGGCGACCAGGAAGTTCTGGAACAGATCGACATCGATCAGCGGTGATGCCGGCTGCTCCTGCAACAACTCCCGCCAATGCTCGCGATCGGGCGTTGCAACTGCTGTGCGTACAAGGCGGAACTGCTCCGCGGCGCGGTTGGTGCGGATGTAGAAGAAGCCGTCACGGTGATCCACGTCATACTCTTCGTCATCCACCCGCTCGGCGAGGCGCGTGAACGCCGCTTGGGGTGTTCCGGCGTCGAGAAACCAGGTCTCACTCGTCGTGTGACTGCCGAGGTCCAGCAGCAGATAGCGGCGATCGCGGGTGCGTCCCACACCTAAGTTGAAGCGCTCGTCGGCGTCATGGAAGACCTCGGTCGAGACCTCCGCCGTGCCGGTACTGCGACGGAAAAGGCGATCCTGGCGCTTGGTCTGCTCATCCTCCGTCGAGAAGAAAAGGGTCTTCGAATCGGCGGCCCAGGCGACCGACCCCACGCGATTTGCCGTGTCGGGCAGTAGTTTTCCCGACTCCAGATCCTTGATTGCGAGTGTGTATTGGCGAAATCCGGTGTTGTCGGTCGCGTAGGCCAGCAAACGGCCATCGGGGCTCATCGCCAGCGCGCCGACGGACATAAACGCCTGACCTTCAGCCAACTCATTCACATCGAGGATCACCGCTTCCGTCGCCTCGTCTACGCTGCCGCCCGCGTCCACGGGTCGGCGGCAGAAGCGTGGATACTGCTTGCCCTGCTCCGTGCGCGTGATGTATTCCCACGCACCATCACGGTAGGGGACGGAACTGTCATCCTCCTGGATGTGCGAGAGGATCTCGCGGTACAGCGTCTCCTGCAACGGCTCCGTCGCGGCCATGTTGGCTGCGGTGTACGCGTTTTCGGCCTCAAGATACTCCAGGACGCGTGTCGATTCCTTGTCACGAAGCCAGGCGTAGTCATCCTGCAACTCTCTGCCGTGAAGGCGCGTGGTGTGGGGCTCGCGCGCTGCAATGGGAGCGGTCTGTTCTGTTGGTTTCATGGAAGTCTCCACCCGTCAGAATACTGCGCCTCACCCACTGGCGTACAACGTGCGGCCCTCCGGCCATCTCTCACTTGGTGGCAAGTAACGGCCTTTGAGCCGGCCTGGAGACAATGCAATGCAGAAGAAAACGATGTGCGCAGTGGTTCTGGGATTTGCAGCGGTTGTAAGCGCAGGCACGGCGAAGGCGCAATCCGACACCGACAAGCAATTCATCACGAGTGCGGCGCAGAGTGACTACACCGAGATCACCTTCAGCAAGCTGGCGTTGCAGAAGAGCACCAACCCCGCGGTGAAAAAGTATGCGGCGAAAATGATCGCCGATCACAACAAGCTCGAGACGGAGATGAAGCCCTTTGCAGACAAGAACGGCGTGGCCCCGGTAACGGCGCTCGATTCTGATCATCAGCAGAAATATGACCAGCTGAGCAGCATGTCCGGCGCGGACTTCGACAAGATGTACATGGCGGGAATGGATACCGATCATCACAAGGCGTTGGACCTGTTCAAAGCCGAAGCCTCCGCAACGACCGACAACAGCTTCAAGCCCGTCGTATTGAAGGGTGAGAAGGTTGTGGCACAGCACACGGAGATGGCCGACAAGATGAATGCGAAGATGGGCGGCACTGCTGCAGGGATGTAGGTGAGCTTGCTGAGGAATCAGGACGGCTGACTGCTAAATGGCCCCTCGCCTGGAGGGGCCATTTGCATTTAGCTCCCCCACCCCCACGACACGTGGTTCGGCGAAACGTGTTCGGCTGGGCTTCCACCCTGGGGCTTACCATTGAACTTGTGAGATCAGCTCTGTGAGATCAGCGAACAGATTCCTGCGTGGCATAGCAGCACTGCTGCTTCTCGGCCCTGTTCTCGCTGGTGCCGAGGCCGTCAAGGACCTGGCCAAGCCGACAAGCTACGTGGACGATCTTGCCGGTGTGATCGACGGCGCTTCCAAGGCGCAGATGGAGGCGCTGGGGGCCGAGGTGGAGCGCGAGACGCACGCCACCATCGTGATCCTGACGATCCACTCGCTCGACGGCGAAGACATTGAGACGTTCGCAACGCAGCTCGAGGACAAGTGGAAGGTCGGTCCTGCAGGCACCGATCGCGGCGTCCTGATGATCTTCGCGATCAACGATCGCAAGCGGCGCATCGAGGTCGGCTACGGGCTGGAAGGCGTGCTCAACGACGCCAAGGTGGGGGACATTGGTCGCACCATGGTGGCAGGCTTGCGCCAGGGCGATTACGGCGGTGCGATCCTCACCGGAGAGCAGGCGATCGCGCAGGACATTGCGGCCGATGCCAACGTAACCCTGACCCCGCTGCAACAGCCGGCGCCGCAACGCCAGGCGGCGCGCAGCAATGGCGGCAGCGGCTTTGGGTGGCTGCCCTTGGTGGTCATCCTCATCTTCCTGTTCTTCATATTCCGCGGCGGTCGCGGCGGTCGTGGTGGAGGCGGGGGTGGCGGCGGCCTGATGTGGTTCCTGCTCGGCAATATGCTGGGCGGCAGCCGGGGCCGGGGCGGCGACTTTGGCGGCGGCGGCGGTGGTGGGGGCTTTGGCGGTGGTGGCGGCGGCGGAGATGATGGCGGCTTCAGCGGCGGGTTTGGAGGCGGTTCGGGTGGTGGTGGTGCCAGTGGCGATTGGTAGAGGCAGGGATCGAGGGCGCCCGCGAAAGATCTGCCGTGCAAGATAGAAGCAGGGAACAAGAGCGCAGGACGTAAGCTTTGCTCAGAGACGAGCAAAGGAGAGGAACGGGAATGAAGGGTTCGTTAGTAGCCGTAGTTCTGTTGGTGGTTCTGCTGGTCGTAGCCTTGCTTGGCTTTGGCAGCTACGCGTCGACAAAAAATCATCTGGTAGCGCTGAACGAGGATGTAAACAACGCGTACTCGCAGGTCGACATTCAGCAGCAGCGTCGGCTGGATCTGATCCCGAACCTTGTGGCCAGCGTGAAGGGCTACGTGAAGGAAGAGGAGACGGTGCTCACCAACATCGCGAACGCGCGCGCAGCGGTCATTGCTGCCACGGGTGATCGTGCGAGCTCTATTGACGCAAACCGTCGTCTTGACGTTGCGCTGAGCCCGCTGATGCGTTTGCAGGAGACGTACCCCAATCTCAAAGGCAACGAGCAGTTCACCCGCCTTGAAGACGAGCTTGCCGGGACCGAAAACCGGATTGCCGTGGCGCGCAACCGGTATAACCTGTCGCTGCGCTCGTACAACGTCTATGTGCAGCAGTTTCCGAACAGCATCTGGGCCGGCATGGCGGGTTACCACTCCAAGGAAGATCAATACTTCAAGGGTAATCCGGCCAACGCGACGGCGCCCACCGTGGACTTCAACCGGTAAGCGCCATGGTGCTGCCCCGGCCAGCGATAGCGCCAGGGCAGCACCGTTTGCGGTAGGTTAGAGGTGTGATCGCCGCAACCGACAGGATGACCAGCGCTTCGACGCTGCTGGGAACGGCCGTGCTGGACGCCGATGGCCGCAGTTGCGGGCGCGTGTACGAACTGGCCGTGGACCGGGGTCACGACGGTTCGCATGTGTCTTCACTGATTTTGCGCAAGGGCACAAGCAAGCTGCGGCGCTCCGTTCCCGTGCAGGGCATGGGTCTGCCGCGGCGTGCCGGCGAGTCATTGCGAATTTATGTTTCACCCACCACCGTTGAAGATTTTGACGATTCGCTGCTGCTGGAGCGTGATCTGCTGGATCAGCAGATCATCGATGTCGATGGACGCAAGGTGGTGCGCGTCAATGACGTGAACCTCACCTGGGAGCCGGACGCGGACGGCCAGCATGCCGCAGGACTGCGCATCGAGGAGGTGGAGGTTGGTGTGCGCGGCGCGGCGCGGCGGCTGCTGCACGGCCTGCCCTCCGGACCGCTGCTGCGCGCCTCGGAACGCCTGAGCGGCAACACCATTCCGTGGAGCTGCGTCGACCTGATCGAGCGTGATCCTGCCCGCCGGGTACGGCTGAAGATCGGGCAGGAACGCCTTGCAAAGCTGCACCCTTCGGATATCGCGGACATCCTCGAGGAGTTGGCGCCGGCAGAGCGCGAAGCCGTGTTCATCAGCCTGCCTGAGGAGACCGCCGCTGAGACGCTGGAAGAGATCGAACCGCGCTTGCAGAAGGAATTGCTGCAGGGTATGAACTCCGAACGCGCCGCCGACATCCTGGAAGAGATGGATCCCGGTGCGGCGGCCGACGTGCTTGCCGAGCTCTCGGAGGAGCACTCGGACGCGATCCTTGAGGAAATGGAGCCCGAGGAGCGCCACGACGTTGAGGAGCTGCTGGATTTCTCGCCCGATTCCGCAGCCGGGCGCATGACCACGGACTACTTCTGCCTGCCCGCCAACGCCACCGTGGCCGACGCGATCGCTGCCCTGCGCGAATTTGGCGGCGACCCCGACACAGTTACAGAGGCCTACCTCCTTGACAAGGAGGATCGACTGGCCGGCGTTGTGACCATGTCGCGTCTGTTGCTAGCGGGTCTCGAGACGCGCGTGCTTAGCCTGGCACCGACGGGCCGGCATGTGAGTTGTTCGCTGGACGCTGATGAAGCCGAGGTTGCGGAGCTCTTCGACAAGTACAACCTGCGCTCCCTGCCTGTGCTGGATGAGCACAACCGGGTAGCCGGCGTCATCCACGCGGAGCAGGTGATCGCCCAGCTGCGGGAGGCGTAGTTTTGGCCCGCATCCTCGACGGCCCACTCCGCATCCTGTACGCCTCCGGTCTATCGCAGAACGACACCTCACTGTATCGAGCGTGGGCACTGGAACGGCAGGGGCACACGGTGCTGCCGCTGAATGCGTACGCCTATGAACCCGCACGGCCCTTGGTGCGCAAGGTGCTGCATCGCCTCCAGGTGGGTCCGTGGGTGGCGCGCCTCAACCGCGATGTGCTGCGACGCGCCGAACGGGAGCGCCCTGAGATCTTCTGGGCGGACAAGCTGCTGTCGCTGCAGCCACGCACCCTGGATCGCCTGCGAGCGATGGGCATCGCGACCGTAAGCTACATGATCGACAACGCCTTTGGGCCGCGACGCGACCCGGGGTGGCGCCTGTACATGCAATGCATTCCGCACTTCGATCTGCACGCCACGCAGCGCGACACCAACGTCGCCGACTACAAGGCGCATGGCGCGCGCGATGTCATCAAGATCCAGACCGCGTATGAGCCGACCCTGCAGTTCCCGCCGCCGCCCGGGTGGAGCGATCGGGACCGCGACCGCGAGGTCAGCTTCATCGGCTCGCCCTACGACGATCGGGTCTCGTTTCTGACGCAGCTCTGGAAGCGGATCGGAGTCCCGCTGGTCATCTCGGGCACATCGCGCTGGGCGGAACGGCTGCCGCAGGAGGCTGCTGGACTCTACACCGGCAGCGAGCTCTTCGGGCAGGGGTATCGCGAGGGCATGTGGCGGTCCAAGGTGAATCTGAGCTTCATCACCCACTCAAATCAGGATGAGTTCGTGCATAAGAGCTTTGAAATCGCGGCCTGCGGGGGCTTCCTGCTGGCGGAGCGTTCGGCAGGGCACCTGGCACGTTTTGTGGAAGACGAAGAGGCTGTGTTCTTCGATGACCTGGAGGAATGTGCGGCGAAGATCAAGCGCTATCTGCCGGATGAGGCCGCGCGGGAACGGATCGCCGCGGCCGGCCAGGCACGGGCGCTGCGCGACGGCTACAGCAACGATGCACAGGTCGCCCGGATCGTGGACCGGCTGCGGCCATTGCTGCAAAGCTGAGCGCCGATGACCGGCCGGCGACGACGCCCAAAACGGGGAACAACCCGGCTGTAAAGCATTCGCCCGGTTGAGTTGGTAGAGTGGGAAAGTCCAAGACCTTCACCCGGGAGAGAGGCATGAACACGATCGAGCTCGGCTCCACCGGGCGACGAACGACGCAACTCGGCTTCGGCTGCTCCGGATTGCTGGCGTCGATGGACCGCGCCTCGTCGCGGCGCACCCTGGAGGCTGCGTTCGACGCGGGCATTCGGCACTTCGACGTGGCGCCGCTGTATGGCTACGGCGAGGCCGAGGGCTGCCTTGGTGAGTTCCTTGCGCGCTTCCCGGGCCAATGCACCGTGACGACAAAATTCGGCATCGCCGCTCCCGCTCGCGGACGCACGCTGCTCGGTTCAGCACGTCGGCTGGCGGCTCCGCTGGTGCGCGCACTGCCGGGCTTGAAGCGGCTGCTCGTGCAAAGCGCGGCCACGTTCACAGGCGTTCCGGACAAGCTGCCCTTCACCGCTGCGGAGGCTCGTGCCTCTCTCGAACGCAGCCTTCGGGCGCTGCGCACCGAGCGGGTCGATCTTTTTCTGCTGCATGAGGCCACCGCTGCGGACCTCACCCACGAGGATCTGCTGCGTTTCCTTGAAGGTGCGGCAGACGAGGGGAAAATCGGCGCCTTTGGCATAGCGAGTACACGCACGGCTGCGCGCGAGCTTACCCAGGCGCGGCCGGCGCTTTGCCAGGTGGTCCAAACCGAGTGGTCTCCCCTTGATTCGTTTCCAGCGGAGAGCCGCCTTTGCATCTTTCACCGTCTTTTCGCTGAGTCTTTTCAGCCACTACGCTCCGGTCTGCGCGCCCAGCCAGAGCTTTGCCGGCGCTGGTCAAATGCGATCGGTGTGGACCTGAGCGATGCTGCGGTGTTGGCGTCGGTGCTGCTGAAAGGTGCACTCGACGTGAGCCCCGACGCCCTGATCCTGTTTTCATCGCGGAGAAAAGAGCAGCTCCGTGCCAACGCTGCGGTTGCCGATGGCCCCGCGCTGCAGGGCCCCGCGCGCGGTCTCCATGAACTCGTGCGGACGGAGGGATTTCCGCAGCCGCAGCACGGCCAGCTCCGCAATCAGCAGCAGGATCAGGGCCATGGCCATCGGCGGGTGGCATGAAGTTTCTGAAGCGTTGGCGTGTACAGATCTTTGTCATTCTTGCGGTCCTTGGGCCGGGTTTTATCACCGCAAACGTCGACAACGACGCCGGTGGCATTTACACCTACGCGACCGCAGGCGCGCAGTTCGGGTACGGCCTTCTGTGGACCATGATTCCCATGGCGATCATGCTCACCTTTGCGCAGGAGATCTCAGCGCGCATGGGCGTCACGACGGGCAAGGGCTTGAGCGAGTTGATTCGCGAAGAGTTTGGCCTGCGCACCACGGCCATCCTGATGCTGGGCCTGGTGCTGTGCAACCTGGGCGACGTCACGGCTGAGTTTTCCGGCATCGCCAGCAGCACACAGCTGTTTGGCCTGAGCAAGTACATCACGGTGCCGATTGGCGCTGCCCTGGTGTGGAGCCTTGTTGTTTTTGGCGACTACAAGAAGCTCGAGAAGATCTTTGTGGTGCTGTCGTTTTTGTACGTGGCGTACATCATCACCGCGGCGCTCGCACACCCGAACTGGAGCTTTGCGGTCAAGGAAACGCTGCACCTGCCGCGCGTGAAGGATCTGCGCACGCCGAGCTATCTGGTATTTTCTGTCGGCATGATCGGTGCGACGGTAGCGCCATGGCAGCAGTTCTATCTGCAGGCTTCGGTCGTCGACAAGGGTACGGCCAAGAGCGGTCTTCGGTTCGCGCAGGCAGATGCCATTGTGGGTTCCATCTTCTCGGTCATCGTGGCGGCGTTCAGCGTGATTGCCTGTGCGGCGACGCTGTTCGCGAGTGGACACCACACCATCGGCGATGCAGCGGATGCGGCGGCCTCCTTACGACCGCTGGGCGGCGACTATGCCTATCTGCTGTTCGCGTTTGGACTGCTGAACGCCTCGCTGTTTGCGGCGTCGATTCTGCCGCTGTCGACGGCCTACACGGTCTGCGAAGCGTTGGGATTTGAGTCCGGGCTGAGCAAGAAGTTCCGTGAAGCGCCGGTCTTCTACTGGCTGTACACGCTGTTGATCGTGCTGGGGGCGGGCATCATTCTGCTGCCGCGCATGCCGCTGGTGAAGCTGGCCATCCTGTCGCAGGTACTCAACGGCGTGCTGCTGCCGTTTGTGCTGGTATTCATGCTGATCCTGGTGAACCGGCGCAGCCTGATGGGATCGCTGGTGAACGGACGAACCT
>CAXTFS010000025.1:0-18097 GCA_964243395.1 uncultured Acidobacteriaceae bacterium
CTTCTCGATCTCCTCCATGACGTCGAAGAGCGATGTGGTCGTGTTCTCCTCGAGCAAAGCTGTGGAGTACGTCTGCCCACGCAGCTGGGCGGGCAGCAACTCGGGCGTTACGACCAGGCCACGGGAAAGCACAACGGCGCGTTCCATTGCATTTTCCAGTTCACGCACGTTGCCTGGCCACTCGTAATCCATCATGATGCGCAGGGCATCCGGGGCGAGCTCACGGGCGGGCAGACCGTTCTCCTGCGAAAAGATGCGCAGGTAGTGTGCGGAGAGCAGTGGAATATCCGTGCGTCGCTGCCGCAGCGGCGGCAGCTCCAGTGGGATCACGTTCAGGCGGAAAAAGAGGTCCTCGCGGAAACGCCCTTCCTTCACAGCCTGCTGCAGATTGACGTTTGTGGCCGCGATGATCCGTACGTCGACCTGGATCTCCTGCGTACCGCCGACGTGCATGAAGCGCCGGTCCTGCAAAACGCGGAGCACCTTGGCCTGCATGTCCATGCTCATCGTGCCGATTTCATCGAGAAATAGCGTGCCGGCGTCGGCGACCTCGAACAGGCCTTTCTTGGCCGAAACGGCGGAGGTGAATGCTCCTCGCTCATGTCCAAACAGCGTCGATTCGAGCAGGTCTGACGGCACTGCACCGGTGTTAATCGGGACAAAGGGCCGGTCACGACGCGGTGAGTTCGCGTGGATGGCTTTGGCGATCAGCTCCTTGCCGGTACCGCTTTCGCCCTGGATGAGCACGGTGGAGCGGCTGGGAGCAATCTGCTCCACCAGCTGAAACAGCTCCAGCATCGGCTCGCTCTTGCCAACGATATTGTCGAAGGAATAGCGCTGCTTCAGGACCCGCTTGAGCTGCTGCACCTCCTGCTCGGCCTGGCTCCGCCCAATCGCGGCGCGGATGTCGGCGAGCAGTTTCTCATTATCCCAGGGCTTCTGGATGAAATTCGACGCCCCCGCGCGGATGGCGTCGACCACGTTGCCGACCGTTCCGTAAGCCGTAATCATGATCACGGGAAGGCCTGGAGCCACGCTCTTGATCCGCGGCAGGAGGTCGATGCCGCTCTCCCCGGGCAGGGCTAGGTCGAGCAGCAGGAGATCGAAGGAGTACCGCGAAAGCTGGTCGAGGCCACTGTTGCCATCGACCGCGAGATCCACCTGAAATCCTTCCAGCAGCAGAAGCGTCTCAAGCGAGTCGCGGATACCTGCCTCGTCGTCGATGATGAGAATTCGTGCGCCGGCGGACGAAGGGCGAGGATCGGCGGGCGCGAGGGAGCGCTCGACTATGGCTTCAGGCATGGACAACGGTTCCTTGTTCTACAGGCTCGCCGGCAAGTGGCCCCGGGAGCGCGCTGGCGTCATGGCCGGTCGCAGGACGCGACTCGTTCATGATGGGAAAAAATAGGTGAAAGCTTGTGCCGGCTCCGACTTCGCTGGTGGCTTCAATCCGGCCGCCATGCTCCTGGACGATGCCGTAGGAGACAGCCAGGCCCAATCCGGTGCCCTTGCGCTGACCCTCCTTCGGCTGTGCCTTGGTGGTGAAGAACGGGTCATAGATCTTGTGGAGTGTCTCGGCGGGCATACCAGCCCCGTTGTCGGTCACGGTCAGTTCAACCTCGCCGCCAACCCGCCGCGTGCTGAGCGAAATTGCTGGCGATGGACGTTCGACAAGGGCATCGCGCGCATTCAGGATCAGGTTCACCAGAACCTGCTGCAACTTACCCCGTGTGCCTGAGATCGACGGGAGGTCGGGCGCGAGCTCCAGTTGCATAGCCACGCCCGAAGAGCGCATCTGATGCTCCAGCAGCAGCACCGTGTCACCCACGATGGCATTCAGATCCATGCGCGACAGATCTACGGTGCTCATGCGTGAGAAGTTCAACAGGCCGTTGACGATCTCCGAGGCGCGGAAGGTCTGCTGCGTGATCTTGTCGAGCACGGGACCAAGACGCGCCTGCGCGCCTTCGTCGAGCCGAATCTGCTTACCCAGCATCTGCGCGTAACTGGAGATGACGGCCAGTGGCGTGTTCACCTCATGGGCCACGCCGGCGGCCAGCAGACCGATGGAGGAGAGCTTATCGGCCTGCGTCAGCTGCGCTTCCATGCTGACGCGGTCGGAGATGTCGTCGACAAGCACGATGCGGCCAACGGGTTCCATATCGCGATTGAGCAGAGGAGCGATCGTGACATTCGCGGTGCGGGGCTCTCCCTGTGAGAGCGTGAGGCGGAATTTGTACAGCGTGTGGACGCCATGCTCGGTCTGCCGCCGCTCGAGCTCTTCGGCAAACTCTGGCGAGAAGATCTCCCTTGCGGGCCGGCGCAGCACCTCGGCCCGCGGCGTCCCGTGCATGACCTCCATCTGCGTGTTCCAGCTCTCAATGCAGCTGTCAGAGTCAAGCGCGAACACACCGACGTTGATCGATTCCACGATATTTTCGTTGAAGTCGCGCAGACGTTCGAAGTCCAGGATCTTCTGCTCGAGCCGGCGGTAGAGCTGCGCATTCTGGATTGCGATGCCGATATACGTGGCGAGCGATTCGAGCAGTTCCATGTCCTCGCTGGACAGGAAATCCCCTTCGCCAGTGCGTCCCAAGCCTAGGACGGCTACCGTGCTTTGCCCTGTGCCCGTGTGCCGGGCGGCGCGGCACGGCACAAAATAGTTCAGATCGAGCGCAGCGGTTGTGGCTCGCTGGTTCTCCGGCAGGCGCAGGGCGGCCTGTGGCGTCTCAAAGAAGAGGTGCGAGGTCTCGTCGGCCGGACCGAAGTTCAGGAAGCCGAGATCCAGCGGCGCTTTGCTCGGGTTGGGCGCAAGGCCGTGTGAGGGCACCGGCGTGAACCGCGGTTGACGGACGGTGTAGCCTTCGTCGGCTAGAAACACAGCGACGCGCGTCAGCAGGAGCGTCTGGTGCAGGCGCTCCACAATGGAGTGCACAAGGGCGTTCAGATCGGTCTGCGCGTTGAGCCGGCGGCCGAACTCAACCAGCGTCTCGCGGTAGTCGAACCGCTTTTGGTCGAAGACGCGGTCGACACGGCCCTGGATCGCACGCTTGAGCGGATCGAAGACCAGCCCGGTGACAATCACGGCAGCCATCAGTCCCCAGATACCTAAACTGCGCCAGTGGGTGTGCACCACCTCTGCGGAAACGGCCACCACGCCGAAGTAGAGCGCCACCAGCGAGGCCGTTGCAAGGGTGTAGGCGACGCCACGCTTGAAGATCAGGTCAACGTCCATCAAGCGGTACCGCACGATGGCCCAACTAAAGGTCAGCGGCAGGAACAGCAGGAAGACGATGGCGACTTTGCTCAGCACGCCCGGCACATTCAGGTCGGCAAGCAGTGGAAGAACGTAGAGCAGAGTGAACGGGACGACGGTGAGGATGGTGCCCCGCGACAGCCATTTCAGCTGCTGACGCTCCAAAGGCCGGGACTCACGGCGATACCGGACCAGGAAGACCGCAGCGGCGATCAGGTAGTACCCCGCAAGGTAGGCGTAATCGATCTGATCCAGCCGATGCTGCAGTTTGCCGGTCACCGACCAGTAGGTCAGTGAAAGAACGCGGAGACAAACCAAAAACAGCCCCGGCAGGTACAGGAAGGGGTACACGAGGGCATGCAGCCGCGAACGCGATTTGTCGCCGGAGAAGCTAAGGGCAAAGTGCAGAAACAGGGCAGGCTGCAACGCAATGGCCAGCACACTGCCGTAGTAGATGATCGTGTCGAGTACATCCAGCACACCCGTGTACCGGAACGCGTACAGGACGAAGGACGTCAGGCAGAAGATAAAGAAGTGCGTCGATTGGGGCGCTGTCCATCGGCGCAACAGCACGTACAATCCGATCGCCAGGTACACAAGCGCCAGAAGGCGCAGAACCTGGAAATCGGTGCGGTCGGCCGGCTCGAGAATGACGCCGATTTCGAGTGCGATCGGCTTGGCGCTGCCCGACGAACGGAGCAGGGAATAGGTGGCGTGCGACCAGACCCCGCTGGCGTAGACCGCACGCTGCTCGGCCGCGAGCCGGGGTGTGGGGCTGCCGTTGACGGAGGTAAGGACATCGCCGCGGCGGATCCCGGCGCGCTCTGCCGGAGTGTCGCCCGGCACCTTGGACGCCCGCAGGCCACCGGTGATCTCCGTCCAGACCGCGCCGTCGGTCGGCACCTCGAAACCGCTCTCCTGAACCAGGTTGCCGATCGCTAACCCGAGTGCGGCCAGAGTCAGAATGGCCAGCAGCAAAGCGAACAGGCGGGTTTGCGACAGGCTTCTCATTGACGACGTACTGCAGTCCACTTAAGCGTAGAGCAAGCGAAGGGCCATACCGTACTCCCCCGCCCTGCGGGCATCAATAGCAGCATAGCGGTATTCGCTTTAACAATTCATACGTATCTACTGAATTCCAAATAGCTACCGACGTACTCATCCTATGGGTACCGGCGAGGACACCCCGCTTGACCGAGACGTGCGGCTCCTGTGAACTATGAGCATGAAGGCTGATCTGCGGCAGAACACCGAGGCACTCCAGCTGCTGGAACGCGATGCCGAGGTTTTGCTCCCTGTGTATGCCCGGTTCCCCGTGGTCATGGAACGGGGGGAAGGCGTTTACCTGTTCGACACCTCCGGCAACCGCTACCTGGACCTGATGGGGGGGTTGGGCGTAAACGCCCTGGGGCATGCCCACCCACGGATGGTGGCAGCCATGACCCAGCAGGCCGGTCAGCTCGTACATCTTTCTCCGCAATACGCGCACCGCTATCCAGGCGAGCTCGCCGAGCGGCTCTGTGAGCTTTCCGGAATGCGCGGTGTATTTTTCTCCACCGGGGGCACAGAAGCGGTCGAAGGCGCTCTGAAACTGGCGCATACGCACGCGCGGCAGCAGTTCGGCCCGGCGAAACGGGAGATCGTGGCCCTGCGGCAGTCGTACCACGGCCGCACCTATGGCGCACTGTCCGTTACCGGCCAGGACAAGTACCGGGTTGACTTCGGCCCGGGCATTCCGCATGTCAGCTTCGTCCACCGCAACAACCTTGGAGAGCTTCGGGCGGCCGTGGGGTCCCAGACGGCTGCCATCCTGCTCGAACCCGTGTTGGGCGAAGGGGGGGTGCACGAGCTCACCTCAGAGTTTCTGACCGAGGCGCGACGTCTGGCCGACGAGCATGATGCGCTTTTGATCTTTGACGAAATTCAGTGTGGACTCGGCCGGACCGGCGAGTGGTTCGCGTTTCAGCGCAGCGGCGTGCAGCCCGATATGCTGTTGCTCGGCAAGCCGCTTGGAGGTGGTCTGCCGCTCAGCGCGCTCTTGGTGAACGACGACCTGTTTCACTCCTTTGGCCTCGCGAAACATGGCAGCACGCTGGGCGGCAGTCCCTTCTCCTGCCGGTTGGGACTCGAGTTCCTCCAGATCGTTGAAGATGAGGATCTACTGGCCCAGGTACAAGATACGGGGAAGGTGCTCATGCGGGGGTTGCAGGCAATCGCTGCGGAAAGCGCACGGGCAGTGGAGGCACGTGGACGCGGTTTGATCCTCGGCCTCGAGTTGAACGAGCCCGCTCGCCCGCTCGCCGAGATGGGCCTGTCGCGCGGCTTCCTGTTCAATCTTGTGCAGGGTAACGTGCTCCGTTTCCTGCCTCCCTTTCTGCTGGAAACGCGCCAGGCTACCCAGGCCATCGAGTTGCTGCAGGAGCTGCTCCAGACGTCGCACGGGGAAGAGCTGGTACCGCAACTGACTTCGGCCACGGCGTAGGCAGGGTGTGCTGCACCGCAGGACGCTTCGACTTTCCTGCTCAGAGGTCTCGTACCTCGAGCGGGGAGCGGCGGATCCGAACAAGTCGACGCTGGTTTTTGTCCATGGACTAATGGGGACCGCGGCTACATTCACCCCGCTACTGACGGCGCTATCGGGTAATCGGCATGTGATCGCCCTCGATCTGCCCGGTGCGGGGCTGTCACAACGGAACCCGCAACTAAGCGCCAGCCTGCGCAGCGTGGCCGAGTGCCTGCGTGAGGTCCTGGACGTGCTCGCATTGCCGCGGCCCGTGTTGATTGGCCACTCACATGGCGGAGCGGCTGCGCTCTACTTGGCGGCCTCGATCCCCGGCAGAGCGGAGGGACTCGTGCTGCTGGCGCCGGCGCATCCGTATTTCCGACATGCGGATCAGCTGATCTCGTTTTATCTGTCGCCGCTGGGCAAAGTCTTCGCGCATACGCTCCCCTGGTACCCGGCATGGCTGCAGATGGCCGGTCTGAGGCGCATGGCTGGTCCCCAGAGCTGGGATGCGCCTGAACGACTCACGCCCTATCGCGAGAACCTCCGCGTTCGCGGCACGATCGCGCATCTGCTGCGGCTCCTGCGGACCTGGCATACCGACATGCACGAGCTTCGACAGCTGCTGGACGCGCCGTTTCGTTTACCGACCCTGGTGATCTGGGGCGAACACGACCGCGCTGTTCCCCTGAGCACGGCCGCGGGCCTGCAGCGGCGTCTGCGACGGTCCGAGCTGCACGTGCTGCGCGGTGTGGGGCATCGTCCGGCGGAGGAGCGGCCGGAGATCTGTGCCGAGTTGATTGAGGGATGGTGCCAGCGCCTGCCCGACATGGCCAGGCGCCTGAAGCACAGCGCGTCAGACTGACGAGAGCGCGAAGGTGAGCCCCAGCCACTCGCGAAGCTCCGCAGCGAACAGATCGAGCTTGGACCCGGGCGATTCCGCGGTGCCGGCAAAAAAATGATCTGCGCCGGGTATCCAGACGAGGTGCTTGGGTTCGGGGGCAGCCACCAGGTAGCTTTCGAGCACGCCCCGGGGACTGAATTCGTCCGAATCGCCCGAAATGAACAGCTTCGGCACCATCCCGCAGCCAGACAGGAAGCCGTAATGGTAGTCACGGCCGGCTGCGCGCACCCGAAGCCCGATACCAATCAGTCCCGCTACCCGCGCGTCGCCGCAGCAGGCGCGAAGACCGACATTGGAGCCGAACGAGAACCCCGCGAAAAGGAGCGGCAGATCGGGATACCGGGTACCCAGCCAGCCCAGCGCGGCGTGAACATCCTCGACCTCGCCGCGACCCTCATCATGCGCGCCTTCACTGAGCCCGGTGCCGCGAAAGTTGAAGCGCAGGACAGGCAGACCGAAGTGCGAGAACGCTTTGGCCGTGTGGTACACAACCTTGTTGTGCATGGTGCCGCCGCCGAGTGGATGTGGATGCGCCACGAGCGCGGCGTACGGCGCGTGCGGCGCCCCCGTATTCAGAAGAGCCTCAAGCCGGCCGGCCGGTCCCCGCAGGTCCTCGATGGGTTGCACGTGCGAGCGGAACGGAAGGAGGTCGGCCATCGGCTTCAGTGTAAGTGCATCGCGGCGTGCTGTTGCTGCTGGCCTTCGATGGTGTCTTGGATCGCGGCGTGGATTCGGCTGAGCAGTGGCCTCGGTTATGCTGGGCTCGCATGCCCATTGACCCTATCGCCCTGACCAGGCAGCTGGTCGACATCGAATCGACGACGTACCACGAGGGAGCCTGCGGAGAGTTCCTGGCGGAGCTGCTGACCTCCCAGGGCTGGGCGGTGGAGCGGATGGACGTGTCGCAGCCCGAACGTGCCGCGACGCCGGGTGCGGGCACCGGATTGCGCTCCAACGTGTATGCGAGCCGGGCCGGGGAGACGCCGCAGGTCGTGCTTTCCTCGCACATGGACACCGTGCCACCCTTTCTCGGCCCCTGTCGTGAGGACGCAACGCACCTGTACGGTCGTGGCGTCTGTGACGCGAAGGGCATCATCGCCGCCATGATTGCCGCCGCAGAGCAGCTTCGCGGGGAAGATGTGCCGATCGGCATGCTGTTCGTCGTGGGGGAAGAACGTGACTCTGCCGGTGCCAAAGTTGCGAACGAGAACCCACGTGGGTCGCGCTTCCTGATTAACGGAGAACCAACAGACAATCGTCTTGCGCTGGCATCGAAGGGCTGCCTGCGCGTGGAGCTTTATGCCCAGGGCAAGATGGCGCACTCGGCCTATCCGGAACTGGGCGAGTCTGCGATCGACAAGCTGCTGCACGCCCTCGGCGCGATCCAGGCGCTGCGTCTGCCGATCGTGGAAGGCATCGGGGACACGACTTTGAACATCGGGCTGATCTCCGGCGGCCGGGCGCCCAACGTCATTGCGGACCAGGCGGAGGCGCACCTGCTGGTCCGTCTGGTGGGGCCGTCAGAAGCGATTCGTAAAGACATCGCGAAAGCTGTCGATGATCTCTGCACGATGGAGATTTCGCTGGAGCTACCGTTTGTGCAGATGCGCGCGGTCGACGGATTCGAGACCATGGTGGCGAAGTTCACCACCGACATCCCCAGCCTGACGCACTGGGGCGAGCCGTTTCTGCTGGGCCCGGGGAGCATTCACACCGCGCACACGCCGGACGAACGAATTGCCAAGGCTGAGTTGCTCGCCGCGGTCGACCTCTATGTACGGCTTGCCCGGCAACTCTGTGGTTTGGCCGAGCGCAACGATGGCTAGAGGGCGGGTCGCTCGGTACGGATGGATCGCGATCGCCGTCCTGTTCCTCTTCGCAGCGATCGTGGTGCCGGTGTACCGAACCGTGCCGCTGCGCAACAACCTCGACCCGCAGGTGGATGCCTTGCTGGTGCTGGGCACGCCGACGGAGATGGACGGTAGCCTGAAGGCCGCGCAGCGCTGGCGTGCCGACGAGGCGGTGCGCGAGTTCCGCGCCGGACGGGCGCAGCATATCGTGTTCAGCGGCGGACCAACATCGCACGGCTTCGTAGAGGCCGACACGATGGCCCGCTACGCCCTTGGGCTGGGTGTGCCTGCTTCGGCAATCCTCGAAGAGCGCCGGGCGATGACGACAATTGAGAATGTCCGGTTTAGCCAACGCATCCTGCTGGCGCACGGCTGGCGGCGCGTGGAGGTAATCAGCGCGGCGGAGCACCTGCCGCGTGCGGCGCTGCTGCTGCGGCACTCGGACCTGCTCTGGCAGATGCATGCGGCGCCGACACCGGGACGAAGCCGGCTGGGAACGGCGATGGCTTACAGTGAAGAGGCGGTGGGAACCGCGGTGATCCGCTGCTTCGGTCTGCACATCCTGCCAGTGTTGCATGGGTTCGCAACGGTGCAGCATAAGGCAGGTTTCGCGGTGCGCTGGGTCTTCTATACCGCCCGGCGCAAGCTGCGGCTCAGCTGAAGGTCCAAGCTGTTGAGGAGATGGAGATGCAAATTAGCCGTAGAGGTGCATTACGAACCGGGTTGGGTGCGCTCGTCGGCGCGCTGACTTCCTCCTCGCTGGCGCAGGAGGCAAGCAAGCCGGTCTTCCGCAAGCCCAACACGCCGGCCGAAGCGGTTCAGCTCCTGATCGACGGTAACGCGCGCTACGCGGCAAACGATCTGCAAAGCTTCGCGACTGACCGGATCATCCTTAGGGCGCACTCCGAACAGAGCCAGGAGCCCTACGCCGGCGTGCTCTCCTGTGCCGACTCCCGGGTCCCCCCCGAAATTGTGTTCGACGAAACATTGGGCCACCTGTTTGTGGTCCGGATCGCGGGCAACATCGCCTCTCCAGATGCCATCGCCAGCCTGGAGTACGCGGTGGCGGTTCTGGGGATCAAAACCATCATGGTTCTGGGGCACACCAACTGCGGCGCGGTTAAAGCGGCGGCCGCGATGAAGCCGGTCCCGGGCCAGATCAGCTCGCTGTTTCCGTTCATCCATCCGGCCACGAAGGCCGGAGTCTCGCTGGATCAGGCGACGGCGGATAACGCGTCTCTGCAGGCCTCCTTGTTGCGCGAAACGTCCCCGGTGCTGCGTGAGAAGGTCAAGGATCAATCCTTGAGTGTGGTTGAGGCCGTCTACAACGTCGTGAACGGCAAAGTGAGCCTGCTGGGACACTGATACCGGACCGGTTTTCCTCCGCCTTTGCCCTGGTTACTGGGCAGTAAACTAGGGAGATGGCCGCCGAGTTCACCCATCTGCATCTGCACACCGATTACTCGCTTCTGGATGGGGCTTGTGATGTCGACAAGCTGGCCAAGCACCTGAACAAGATCGGGCAGGGATCGGCAGCGATCACCGATCACGGCAACATCTACGGTGCAGTGCACTTCTTTGACGCCATGAAGAAGCAGTCGCTGCAACCTATCCTTGGCTGCGAGCTGTACATCTGCAAGGAAGACGATCATCGCGGCAAGCCCGATCCGGAATCGAAGTACAACCACCTGCTGGTGCTTGCAGAGAACGAAGCCGGCTACCGCAACCTGGTGCGGCTCACCTCGGAGGCCGCGCTGCACGGGTTCTACCGCAAGCCGCGGATCAGCAAGAAGTTCCTTGCAGAGCATAGCGAAGGGCTGATCGGCTTTTCGGGCTGCCTGGCGGGCGAGATGTCGCAGTACCTGATGGCGGACGACTATGCCTCGGCCAAGCGGGTGGGCGGGCAGTACGAGGAGATCTTCGGGAAGGGCAACTTCTTCCTCGAGATCCAGGATCACGGGTTGGCGCCCGATAAGGCCGTAACCGAAGCGATGTTCAAGCTCGAAAAGGAGCTTGGGATTCCGCTGGTCGCGACCAACGATTCGCACTACATTGCCGGCGACGACGCGCGTTCGCATGAGGTCCTGCTCTGCGTGCAGACCGCGGACTCGATGAACAACGCCAAGCGGTTCAAGTTCGATACGCAGGAGTTTTACATCAAGTCGGCCGACGAGATGCACCGGCTGTTTGCGCACGCTCCCGAGGTCTGCACCCGCACGATGCAGTTTCCGGAGCGCTGCAACCTGGAGCTGGCCAAGGTCAAGAATCCCTTCCCGAAGTTCCCCCTGCCCGAGGGCGAAACGATCGACACGTACTTCGAGCAGGTATGCCGTGCCGGTTGGCGGCACAGGCGTGAGACTGCGCTCGCGCATCTCGAATCGCACGGCAATCTCCGCAAGACCATTGCCGACTACGAAGAGCGTTTGACCCGCGAGATCGAGTGCATCAAGGCCATGAAGTTTCCTGGCTACTTCATGATCGTCTGGGATTTCATTCGTTATGCAAAGTCGCAGAACATCCCGGTGGGGCCGGGCCGTGGATCGGCGGCTGGGTCGCTCGTCGCGTATGTGATGGAGATCACGGACATCGATCCGCTCCAGAACGATCTGCTGTTCGAACGCTTTCTGAACCCCGAACGCGTCAGCATGCCCGACGTCGACATCGACTTCTGCATGAATCGCCGTGGCGAAGTCATCAAGTACGTTCGCGAGAAGTACGGTGAAGACCAGGTCGCGCAGATCATTACCTTCAACACGATGGCAGCAAAGGCCGCGATCAAGGACGTCGGTCGCGCACTCGATATGCCCTATGGCGAGGTCGACCGCATTGCCAAGCTGATCCCCGCGACCATTGGCATCACAATCGAGCAGGCCCTGAAGGATTCGCCGCCGCTCGCTGCTGCGTGTGAGTCCGACCCAAAGATTCGCGAACTAATCGAGACAGCGCAGCGCCTTGAAGGCCTGGTCCGTGGCGCCGGCGTGCACGCGGCCGGCGTAGTCATCGCGCCGCAGCCGCTTACCGAGCTGGTTCCCGTGACGCGCACGAAAGACGAGGCTGTTGTTACCAGCTATGACATGAAGGCTGTCGAGAAGATGGGCCTGCTCAAGATGGATTTTCTTGGGCTCACGACGCTTACCGTCATCGACGATTGTCTGAAGCTGATCAAGAGCAATCGTGGCCAGGATGTCGACATGGCGACGATCCCGCTCGACGATGCCGAGACCTTTGGCAAGGTGTTTCACAAGGCGCTCACCAGCGGCGTGTTCCAGTTCGAATCGGGCGGCATGCGTGACGTTCTTCGCCGCTACAAGCCGGATTCTATCGAGCACCTGACCGCGCTCAACGCGCTGTATCGCCCGGGCCCGATGGGCATGATCGATGACTTCATCGAGCGCAAGTGGGGTCGCAGTCCGGTGGAGTACACCCTCCCGGAGCTCGAGCCGCTGCTGAAGGAAACCCTGGGCGTCATGGTGTACCAGGAACAGGTCATGCAGATCTCTAACGTGATCGGCGGCTACTCGTTGGGCGGCGCCGATCTGCTGCGCCGTGCCATGGGCAAGAAGGACGCGGGCGAGATGGCCAAGCAGCGGGACATCTTCATGGCTGGTGCCGCATCCCGCAACTTCCCGAAAGGCAAAGCCGGTGAAATTTTCGACCAGATGGCGAAGTTCGCCGGGTACGGCTTCAATAAATCGCATTCGGCGGCGTACTCGCTGCTGGCGTATCACACAGCCTGGTTGAAGACGCACTACCCGGTTGAGTTCATGGCCGCGTTGCTGACCAGTGAAACGTCGAAGCCCGAAAATGTGGTCAAGTACATCGGCGAGTGCCGTGAGATTGACATCGCGGTGGTACCACCGGACGTGCAAATTTCGGCTGCCGACTTCACCCCGGCCGGCGATGCCATTCGGTTCGGGTTGGCCGCGATTAAAAACGTTGGCCACAACGCGATCGAGTCGATTATCAAAGCACGACTTGAGCTGCAGGCGGCCGGAAAAGCCGGCTTCGCCAGCCTCTGGGAGTTCTGCGAAAAGATCGATCTGCGATTGATGAACAAGCGCGTGCTGGAATCCCTGTGCAAGGCCGGCGCGCTGGACGCCTTTGGCAAGCGCTCCCAGGTCATGGCGGCGCTGGACAAGGCCATGGAGCGGGCGCAGCGTTCCCAGCGCGATGCGCAGGCGGGGCAGCATGGGCTGTTCGGCATGTTTGATGACGGCCCGGCTACAAGCAGCGGTAACGACGATGCCCTGCCCGCCGCGCCCGAGTGGGATGAGCACACGCGACTGGCCAACGAAAAAGAGGTGCTCGGCTTCTTCGTCTCCGGGCACCCGCTGGACAAATACCGCGAGAAGCTGCGCAACCTCAAGGGCGTCATCGACACGCAGACCGCTTGCGAGATGAAGCCGGAGCCGGTCGTCTTCCGTCGCGGACAGCAGGAACAGGGAAATGAGATTACCGTGGCCGGCGTCATCACCGGGCTCAAGGTGGCAAAGTCGAAGCGCTCGGGCGAAATGTACGCCCAGGCCTGCCTGGAAGACGCTGTTGGCAAGATCGAGCTGATCGCGTTTCCGCAGAGCTATGAGAAGCTCGCCGAGAAACTGAAGATCGATGTGCCCGTCATCATCCGGGGATCGCTGCGCGGAGAAGAGGATTCAGCGCCGAAACTAGCCATCTCGCAGATCCAGGCGCTCGAGGATGTGCAGGTGAAGCTTCCGGAGGCGCTGCGGATCCATGTGCCGTTGTACAGCCCCGATGGGGCGCTGATGTCGAAGCTGGAGGCGATCTTCCGTGGTGCGCCGGGCCGGGGCAAGGTGCTGCTGAATCTGGAAGAACCGGGTGCGTTTTGTGCCGTGCTGGAGCCGCACGGCTACAGCGTCGCCGCAGATGTGCAGTTCATAGAGTGCGTGGAAGGCCTTGTTGGCCGCGGAGCGGTGCAGGTGATTGCCTGACAACCGCCGGTTGCCACCAGGCGTGAATTCGGGGCAGGGATCGCGAGCTGAGCTCCGCACCCGCCTGCGCAACCTTTACAATCGGATACGAACCCATCATGGCTGAAATACCGCAGCAGAAGCCCGTCGTCAGCAACGCACCACCGGTGCCGGAAGCCTGGAGAAAGACCGAGCTTGCCCGGCATCCGCAGCGCCCGTACCCGATGGACTATATCGAAGCGCTCTTTACCGACTTTAGCGAAATCCACGGCGACCGGCAGTTCGGCGATGACGCAGCGATGACGGCTGGCATGGCCCGATTTCACAACCTGCCCGTGCTGGTGATCGGCAATCTGAAGGGCCGCACGCTGAAGGAACGCGTCACGCGCAAATTCGGCTCGCCGGACCCCGAGGGCTATCGCAAGGCACTGCGTGCCATGAAGATCGCTGAAAAATTTGGCCATCCTGTCTTTACGTTTATCGACCTGGCGGGCGCAAACCCCGGCCTTGGCGCCGAGGAACGTGGGCAGGGCGAGGCGATCGCGCGCAACCTGCTGGAGATGAGCCGGCTGCGTGTGCCGACGATCGCCACCATCACCGGCGAAGGCGGATCGGGTGGCGCTCTGGCGCTGGCGGTGGCCGACCGTGTGCTGATGCTCGAAAACGCGATCTACTCGGTTATCTCACCGGAGGGCTGCGCGTCCATCATGTGGAAGGACGCTAGCAAGAAGCAGCAGGCCGCGTCGGCTCTCCGCTACACCGCCACGGATGTGCAGCGGCTGGGCTGCGTGGACGATGTGCTTCCCGAGCCGACAGGTGGAACCCACACGGATCCAGCGCTCGCGATGCAGCTGGTGAACGACCGTCTGGAGCGTCACCTGGCGGAGTTGCAGGCCGAGCCGATCGAGACACTTCTGGCGAAGCGCTACGGTAAGTTCCGCAACATTGCCCAGTTCTATACCGCTGTTTAGCACGGCCGCATTCGGTCCTTCGGCCGTCAAAGCAGTCATCGGAGTTGTTCTTTTGCCAGATACCCGCGCCGAGCAGACCGTACCCCGCTCCCTGCAGTTTGCGCTGTTCGCCATTGGGCTGCTTTGGCTGCTGGCCGCGCGGGTCGGTGCGGAAAGTGCCGCCGCCGGCTTCGCGCGGTTGCTGCACACGGACGTGTTCGGGCCTGCGCTGAGCGCCGCCTTCCTGCTCATTTTGCTGGTCACCGGCTTTACCGCCCTGAGTTGGTTGGGCACCCGCGATGGCAGCGTGCGCGGAACTAATGCTCTGCCCACTAGGGCGAGTGCGCCTCGCGAATGGCAGAAGGGTGTGGCACTGGGATGGGCGCTTCTGCTGGTGGCCCTGCTGCCGATGGTGTTGGGGGGAGCCCTGCGGCCTCAATTCTGGTTGGCTCCCCGAGCCTTCGGTCTGGCGTCGGTCTCCATTCTGGCTTTGTTGCTCGGCAGTCTGGCGTCGGAGATCTGCTTCCGTGGATTTCTGTTCCGCAAGCTGATCGCCGCCCTTGGGCCGGTTGCGGCCACCATCCTTCTTTCCGGCGTCTACGCGCTTATGGGCACCTCGCAACGGTCAACCACGCCGTTCAGCTTTTTCGTGACCTTCGTAGCCGGTTTGCTGTTCTCCCTCGCCTACCTGCGCACCCATGCCCTGTGGCTGGGATGGGGTCTCCACTTTGGGTGGCTGGTCTGCATGGTCGTCTTTTTCGGGCTTCCCCTTGCTGGAGTGGCTGATCTTTCCAACGTGGTTGTCACCAACGTGGCGGGAAGCTTGTGGCTTACCGGCGGTTCGTACGGCCCAGAAGGTGCGCTGTTTACCGGCATCGTTCTGCTGGCCGGAACTCTCGCGCTGTACTCGCTGACCCGCGACTATGCCTGGGTGTACACCCACCCGCCAATTGTTGCGGGCGGGTATCCGATGGATGTTCCGCCGCCAGCCGCCCATGCTGCCATGGAGGCGCCGGCCGGTGTGACGCTGGTGCAGATCGCCCCGGTGCTGCAGGCGGTTCCGCTGCCGAGCCGTCCGGGCGCGCAGCTTGCATCGGTCCCTACAACGCTCCCTGCATCGCTCCCCGACTCGCAGTCGGTAGGTGCGGAGCACGGTGTGGCTACCACTGTCGACGCTGCCGATTCGTCCGGCCACTGAGGAGCACAGCCAACGCTTGCAGAAGAGGCCCGGGAAGGTGCACAATCGGGGCATTCTGAGGTGATCCATGGGCTCCCGCGCTTCGGCCGCATCGCTGTTCGCTGCCACTTTGTTCGGCTGTGCGCCGGCCTTGCTGGGGCAGGTGTTCGTGGTGGGCATGAAAACCGCGACTGCCGATGCTGTAACGGAGTTCCACCCCACCCATGTGAGCCTGCCGGAACAGCCGCTCGATCAGCGTGGCCGACTGGACCTGCTGCGGAACCTGGAGGCAGAGCAGGGGTTCGCTCATCGCGAGTTGCCCCTTGGCGCCGGGATCACGCTGCTGGCCAACGGTAACATGGCCCCCCACGATGAAGAGTACCGCCGCATGCTGTACGAAAAAGGCCAGTCCGCGGCCCCCGGGGATCGTGTCGAGATCAGTAATCTGCAGTTCAAAGGCGACCGGATTGTTGTTGATTTCAACGGCGGACCGTACGCAAAACATCGCTTTCTGAGCCACATCTCGCTGAACAACATGCAGCTGGCACAGCAGGGGCCAATCGCGACGGGCTGCCGGGTCACCCTGATCTTTGAGGGTGGTGTGCCCGAGGTGACCGCCGCCGAGGTGAAGGCGCTGCTCGACCCAATCGTCGACTTCAGGGCGAAGACCAGCGCGGAGGCGTACGCGGACACCCTGCCGCCAAAAGTGCGTGAAGCAGTCGAGGCGCATGAGGTATTGGTGGGGATGAATCGTCGTATGGTGCTCTCCGCGGTGGGGGAGCCGCGCACCAAGCACCGGGAGCACCTGAAGGAAGGCGACGACGACAGCGCCATGTTCGAGGAGTGGATCTACGGCGAGCCGCCGCAGGCGACCAAGTTTGTGCGCTTTCAGCATGATCGGGTCGTTCGGCTTGAGATCGCCGCGCTTGGGAAGCCGGTGGAGATTCACGATAAGAACGAGTTGGGGGAAGAGCAGAGGCCCGTGCTGGAAGCACGAACCATCGTCAACGGCGACGCGCAGCCGAACTCCGAGGCAGCGGGCCAGACGACCGTGCGTGCGCCTACACTGCGTTTGCCCGGTGAGCCTGTCGACACCACGGGAACACCTGGCCTGGGAAAGGTTGTTGTGCCAAAAGATGCGGATGGAACGCCGCCGATCGCCCAACACGTGAACTGAGCCACTCTGTGGGTGGCCATGCCGTGCGATATACTTACGCTGAGCCTCCGGCCGTTCTTTGCGTCACAGTGTGACTGCGAGAGCGGTACGGTCCGTGACGGCATGCGATGAACGCGTGCCCTGCCGGAAGGGCAACCACCTCAGATCAGGAGATCCACATGGCGAAGATTGCCAAAACAGGGGACCGCAAGAAGGTCATGGATACACAGAAGAGCACCGATTGCCCGAAGTGCTCAAAACCCACTCGCATCGTGAAGCGCGTCAAGGATCGTGAACGCGGCGTGCCGGGCGGCGTGTACATCTCCTGCTCAGCTTGCGATTTCTTCGAAAAGCTGTAAGCGTGCCGTTAGGTTCCGAAGGAAAAGGCCTGCCATCTGGCAGGCCTTTTCTGTATTTACGTAAGTCTCGTCTAGCGCCGCGTCGCCAGCGGGATCTCCGCAGGCGAAATCTGGGCTACCAGGGCCTGGGCCAACTCTGGATCGTCGGGCCGCACCTGCTCCACACGGACCTTGGCACCGCCGAGCACGCCCAGGCGCTGCGCAGCCGCAAAGGAAAGATCCACGATCTTATCGCCGCTGTAGGGTCCGCGATCATTTACCCGGACAAACGTCGTTCGCCGGTTACGCAGATTGGTAACGCGCAGCCAGCTTCCCAGGGGCAGTGTGCGGTGGGCGCAGGTGAGGGCGTTCATGTCGAAACGCTCGCCGGTTGCGGTCCGCTTTCCCTGGAACGCGCGGCCGTACCAGGAAGCCTTGCCGATTTCGAACCACCGGTGCGTCTGCACAGCGCCGGGATCTGTGCCTGTCGGGGGTTTGGGCGGACTCGCCACAACGGTGGCTGAGATTGCTAACGCTAGTAGAGCGGCTGCTGGCTTCCGGCTCGTCATGACCGACCGGCGCAAGAGCCGCAGGCTGTTGAACGTAAAGGAACTCACAGACGTATTGTCTCGTACCCAAAGACGCTAAGTCAATGACGTACAAAGACTTGTAAGTAGATAACGGGGTGGTAATCGTGCCAGAATCGTGGTACCGCCTTGGCGTGTTGGGGGATTGCGAAGTGACCAGCTCCGGCCGGATGAAGCCACGCAGGAGCCGGGAGCCAGGAGCCAGGAGCCAGTGGATGTCTACTGAAAGAACACCGCCGCTCGTCGTCTGGACAATCGCCGGTTTTGATCCGTCAAGCGGCGCCGGGATCACGGCCGACCTGTTGACCTTTGCCGCGCACGGGGTCTTTGGGTGCTCGGCCATTACGGCGCTTACGGTGCAATCCACAATGGGCGCTTCAGAGGTGCATGTCGTGCCACCGTCGGTGGTTCGCAGCACGCTGGACGTGCTTGCCGCGGACCTGCCGCC
>CAXTFS010000026.1:0-18052 GCA_964243395.1 uncultured Acidobacteriaceae bacterium
CCGGCCTGTACCGGCCGGGGAGGGCCGTGCAATCGAGCGCACGCCCCTGTTCCGCCACGAGGTTCAGCGTGGTCTCTTCGACGCCGCGGCCGAGCACACGGCAACTCATCAGCCACGTGTCAATCAGCAGAGCGCGCGCCGGGGTGCGACGGCCGATCACAAGCCCGATCACCCCGTTGTCGCCGTACACATCGGCGAGCCGCAACTGCAGCGTGACCGCATCGTCGTCATTGAGCATGGTCGCGACGTCGGCATCGGTGTAGCGACGGGTCGTCAGGTTGAACTGGTTGGTCTTGTTGATCAGCTGTACGACGCGCTTCAGACTGCCTGGATCGAAGCTGCTCCACGTCAGCGTCATCCCGAGTGCCTGGAGAAAGCTGTCCATGTCCGTGGCGGAGCGTCGCAGGCCTTCGCGCTCCGCATTGGCGCGATACTGGCCGACGCGCTCGCGATCTTCCGGCGTGACATCGAGCGCCTCGAAGTAGCCCGCACGCGCAATCAAGGAGACGTACTCCGCTGGATCTTCAGGAAGCTCGGGAACCGCAACGGCGGGCAGCTCTCGACGGATCAGCGCGCGCTCCGCAGGGTTGTCATCGACGAAGACCAGTGAGTCGATGCCGATGTTGAGCCGCTCCGCAATGTCGCGCAGGTTGGTCGCTTTGTCCTGCCAATTCGCGACGAAGCAGGCGATGTCGCTGCGCTTCAATGCCATCTCCGGATGCTCATCGAAGGCGGCAAAGGCGTTGGCCTCATCGTTCTTCGAACACACCGTGAGGATCACGCCTCTACGCGCAAGGGAGAGTGCGTACTGCTGCAGCGCGAGATGTGCTTCGCCTGCGGGCGTGCCCTGCCCAAGCACGATGCCGTCAACGCCATCGTCACCGATCACCCCGCCCCACAGGGTGTTGTCGAGGTCGAGCACAAGGCACTTGGAGCTGCGACCCCGCAGGGCAGCGAGGACCCGGCCAAGCTGGTCGCCGTAGATCGTTGAGGCGCGTGGATGGATCTCCTGCTTGGCGCTGTACCAGAGCGCAGCGTCGTGCCATTGCGCCACGCCATCCTCGGCAGCCCAACGATCGACGCTGAGCAGGGAGACGCCTTCGGCGGCGGCGAGCTCCCGCAGGCCGGCGTTGATGCGTTCGAGGATCGCCGCGGGGGACGTGGGCAGGCGGTCCTCGTTGTTGCCCATGAGCGTGGGATAGCGCGGCAGCGCCGCCTGCTGCAGAACCACGCAGTTGAGCGCGTGTTTCGCAGCCTTCCAATAGCCGCGCAGATCGGCAAGCGTGCCCTCTGCCGTTGCTCCCGCGGCACCGGCAAGATGCGTTGCGTCGAGGGCAAAGCAGACCACTTCGGGGTTGAACGCGTGCAGACCGGAGTTGATGTCCGCGAGCTCCTGGCGGTAGGTGCCGTAAGGCCCCTCGTAGATGTCGACGACCAGGCCGCGGCGCAGCGCGCCCATGCGAATCCCGTGCAGCAGCGAGGAGATGTTTGATGACGCCAGCATGGCCAGCCGCAGCGTGGGCATTGCCGAGGGGACGCCATGCTCAGTTTTGTAGCGCTCGACTGCTTTATCCAGCCGCGCGGAGCGGATGAAATCCATGCGGCTGTTGGCGAGCGTCTGGAATGTGGCGAAAGCCTCGGCGGGCGCCCCATTCGGTGCCGCGCGGAGCAGTTCGCTCCAGTCCGCGCGCTCCGGCAGCCAGCGTAGATCCGTCTCCACCTTTTCTCCTCCGCCGCGCCGTGCCGCCCTGTGCTGTCCGATCTGTGCCGATCGATCTGTGCCGATCGATCAGTGCAGTCCGGCCAGTGCGGTCCGGTTAGTGCACCGCAGCACCCGCAACACCCATCATTTTACTTTGTCACGGGGATCGCTGCCCTTTCCCAGGGTCGCTGGCGCAAGGCGCCCCCATGCGTTCCGGAGTACGTTAGGCTTACTCTCGCAACCTTCGTTTTAACCATTTTGTCGAGGAGATGTGTGACGCCCGAGGACTTCCACTTCAAGCTGCTTCACGTCGGCGTGGCCGTGCCCGCCCTCCATCCAGCCGCAGCGACGTTGCAGGCGTTGTTTGGCTACGAGGTCGTCTCAGGCCCCTTTGACGACCCGATCCAGAAAGTCTCGGTCAACTTCCTCACGCAGTCCGCCGACGATCGTGTTGAGATCGAGCTGGTGGCTCCGTTGACCGATGACGCCCCCATTCAATCCACCCTCGCAAAGAGCGGCGGCGGCGCGTATCACCTCTGTTTTGAGACCTCCGATCTTGACGGTGCGCTTGAGTTTCTGAAGAGTAAGAAGTGTGTGGTGGTCAGCCGTCCAGCCCCGGCCGTAGCCTTTGAGGGACGTAGAATCGCCTGGATCTATGCACCAACACGTCAACTGTTCGAGCTGGTGGAAGCGGCGAGGCCAAATGCGGAGCCAAGTGCGGAGTAAGCTTCACGCCCCCCTGCTCCGCCATGCGCTGAAGAGGAGCGCGGATACACCGTGCGTCGTTTACGGGAGCAGGAGTCCGCATGAGTGAGCCGGATACCGATAACCCGGAAGATACCGCGTCAGCCAATCGCACGGAGCCCCGCTGGCCAGCGATCGTTGCCTTTGTGGCGATGGGTGGTCTGCGCCTCGCGCTGCCGGAGTCGCTGTCCATTGGCCCCGACTGGCTGCTGATTGCGATCCTGGGTGTCCTGCTGATTCCAACCGTGTGGACACGCGCGCAGGGCGCCCACCGGATGAACCAGATCTTCGGCTACCTGCTGAACAGCATCGTCACGCTGGACATGGGCTGGTCGCTGTGGCTGCTGATTGCGGCGCTGCCCTCGCACAAGCAATCGCCGGGCAATCTGCTGCGCTCCGCGGGGGCGCTGTGGGTAACCAACATCCTGGTTTTCGCCTCGTGGTACTGGCGCCTGGATGCCGGTGGCCCCAATGCGCGTGACAAGCGTGTTGCGCACACCGACGGCGCGTTTCTGTTTCCGCAGATGACCCTGAGCGACGACACGAAGCAGGAGATGGGCGAGCAGTTCTGGAGCCCGGGCTTCGTCGATTACCTGTTTCTCGCGTTCAATACCAGCACGGCGTTTTCGCCCACCGACGCGCCCGTGCTGTCCCGCTGGGCGAAGGTGCTGATGATGGTCCAGGCGTCGATCTCGTTTGCGACGGTAGCGCTGCTGGCTGCGCGGGCGATCAATATTCTTTAGGGAGCTCGCCTACCAATTGGTCTCGTTTGCGTCGGATGAGGCGGTTGACTCCGCTCGCAACATCTCCGGGCCGTTGTTGCGGACATTGCCGACAGCCTTGTTGCAAGGCGAGGCCGCCATGTCCTCGGCCGGGTACGGGCGCAGCAGATCGACCGGCGGCAGGTGCGCTTCACCGCGCTGCAGCCAGCGGTCGTAATCGCGCGGCACCAGCATGACGGGCATGCGATCGTGCACGGCGCCCGTGAGTTCGTTGGCCCCCGTGGTGATGATTGCGAAGCTCTGCAACCACTCGCCGGTTTCAGGATCCTTCCACGCATCCCATAAACCCGCAAAGGCAAAAAGCTTGCCATTGCGGAGGGTATAGGCGAACGGCTGCTTCTGTTTCGGATCGATCCGCAGCCACTCGTAGAAGCCATCGGCCGGCACAAGGCAACGACGCTTCTGAAACGGTCCGCGCCACAGGGCTTTCTCGGTCAAGGATTCGCCCTTGGCGTTGATGGTGCTGAAGCCCTTGAACTCTGCTGCTGATTTGGCGAAGTAGGGCACCATGCCCCAGCGCATCATTACGATCTCACGCTCGCCGGTATCGCGTCGCAGACGGATGACCGGCTGAAACGTGGACGGCGCGACGTTATAGTCCGGCGCCAGAACGAAGCTCTCCGGCAACTCGCGGAGATGAAACGCTTCAGCGATGCGCTGTTTATCGACACTTCGTAGGTAGCGACCGCACATAGATGCTCTTCATCAGCCGTTATCGCTAAACGGGCGCTGGTACACGCGACCATGCCGGCGACGACGCAGACCGTTTCGCGGTAAGCCGGAGGTTAGCGGCCCAGCTCTTCCAGGTACTTCTCGACTTCGAGCGCGGCCATGCAGCCGGAACCAGCCGCCGTGATGGCCTGGCGGTAGCGGCGATCCTGGATGTCGCCACAGGCATACACGCCCGGCAACGGCACGCCCATGCGTGTGGTGAAGACGTTGCGATCGGTCTTGATGTAGCCGTCCGAATCCAGATCGAGCTGACCCTCAAAGCCCTTCGCGTTCGGCTCGTGGCCGATGCCGAGGAACATGAACGAGACCGGCAGGGTGGACCGCTCGCCCGTCTTGCGGTTGTGCAGCTTCAGGCCCTTGACGTCCTTTTCCTCGACGCCCAACACCTCTTCGACGACCGTGTTGTTCAGAAACTCAACCTGGGGATGGGAATTGGCACGTTCCAGCATGATCTTGGAGGCGCGGAAGCTCTCTGAGCGATTGATCAGCGTGACCTTGGACGCGAAGCGGGTGAGAAACAGCGCCTCTTCCATGGCGGAGTCGCCCCCGCCGATGACCGCGATCTCCTTGCCGGAGGCGAAAAAGCCGTCGCAGGTGGCGCAGGAGGACACCCCGTAGCCGATCAGGGCCTGTTCGGAGGGCAGGTTCAGCCAGCGGGCCGAGGCACCGGACGCGATGATCAGCGTGCGCGTCCTGACGATCTCGCCGCCGAGATTGAGCTCATAGGGCGTCTTGGTGAGGTCAACGTTGGCCAGATGGCCATTGCGGATCTCCGCCCCGAAGCGGCTGGCCTGCGCCTTCATGTTGTCGATCAGTTCCGGCCCCTGGATGCCCTCCGGCCAGCCCGGGAAGTTCTCCACCAGCGTGGTCATAGAAAGCTGCCCGCCGGGCTCATGGCCTTCAATGACCAGCGGCTTGAGGTTGGCGCGGGCGGCGTAGATGGCAGCGGTGAGTCCGGAGCAGCCGGAACCAAGAATGACGGTGTCGCGTATGGGAGTCTGATCTGACATGGCTTCGGTTTGATTGTAGACAGCCCCTGGAGGATGCAGGGCCTCGTGGCAGCGCCGCCCTGTAGCATCGTCCCATGGCAAATCTGGTTTTGGTGTACGGCATGCGACTGCTGCCGGCGGACGAAGTAGCGGGGGTCCAGGCGGCGCCGGTGGCGCTGAAGAACGGTAACGAGGCACACGTCACGATGCACATCCTGGAGGGCAGCCGCGAGCAGATCGAAGGCCAGTTGCGGCATTCCATTGACGCCTTCTTCGATTTTTATCCGGAGATCTAGTCTCCGCGGCGTCGGGTAAGCGTCCATCCAGGCCCGCGGCCAACTGCTCCTGAGCCGGCTAACGCAAAAGTGTCATCAAGTCTGTCCTGTTTTCCGACGATGAGCTGCATGGAGGCGAGATCGCCATGCAGGGAAAACAGAACCACTTTTGGATTGCAGCGGCAGCGGGTTTGGCACTGCTCGTCAGTGCAGGCGTACCAGCCCACGGGCAGAGCGCCGGGGTGTCGCAGCCGGCCACGACGCTGGGGGGCAAGCTGCAGGCCATGGCGGCCCGGGCGAGCGTCATCTTTGCCGGCCAGGTCGTTTCCATTGAGCGCCGCGGCAGCATCGTTGAGGTCACCTTCCGTGTTGACCAGACCGTTTCGGGCACGCCTGGAGCGACGTTTGCGCTGCGCGAGTGGGCCGGGCTGTGGGCGCCCGGGGTTTCGCGCTACACCGTGGGCCAGCGCGCGCTGCTGTTTGCCAACCCTGGGAGCAAAGCCGGCCTGAGCTCGCCGGTAGACGGCGCCGAGGGCGTGGTGCCGGTCACTGTGGGGGGCGCGGATGCACCGGTGCTGCTGGACATCCGCCGCCTGGCATCCTCGCTGCTGCGTTCGCCCGGCACCCCGCTGCCGACCGAGGCGGAGGGCGCCATTCAGCTCAGCGAGGCGGTGGCCATCGTGCATGCAGGGAATGCCACGGGGCACGAACCGTTGCGGATCGCTGTGCCGGCGCAGGGCGCCCTCGCGGCACCCATGCTCGCCGTGCCGGTGACCACGGCAGCAACTGCTGCGCCTGCCGTCACTCAACCTGCTACGGCGGTTCCGGTGCCGTCCCGTGTTCCCGCCCGCCAGTTTCAAGCGGTTCCGGCGCGTGTAGGCGGGGTGACCTATGACACGCTCTAGCGCGATTGCAACATCCTTCGGGCTTCTTTTTGGCGGTATGGCCCAGGTCCGCATCGGCCTGATGGTTATGGCCCTCTGTGGCCTCAGCGCGACGGCGTGGGCGGGCGGTCCGCGGTTTGTCGGCAGCGCAGTGCATGGCAACCCTGGCGCGACGATCGCCTGGGCGACGAACAATCTCCAGTACTTCACCGATCCCGGTGCGCTGAACGCCAATGTGACCCACGCGCAGGCCGATGCCATGGTTGCCGCAGCGGCCGCGGTGTGGAACGTCCCCAGCTCCAGCCTGACGCTGAGCCAGGGCGGCGAACTCGCCGAGCACGTCAGCGGCACGAACAGCTACCTGCAGGGCGACACCGTCCTGTTTCCCGCGGACGTTCTTCCGGCCAACGAAGCTAATATTCCCGTTGCGATCCTCTACGACACCGATGGCAGCGTAACTGACCTGCTGATGGGCTCAGGCGCGAGCACCCCGATGAGCTGCCGCCAGAACGCGGTTGTAGGCGATGTGGACGACCTGGGACCCTATGACGCAATCCACCACGCAACGCTGGTGCTGAATGGGCGCTGCGTCGGCTCCGCGCCGGAGCAGCTGCTACAGATGCAGTACCAGTTGGCACGGGCCTTCGGACGCGTGCTGGGACTCGCGTGGTCGCAGACCAACGACAACGTGTTTACCGTGGCGACCCCGGTCAACCCGCAACAGATGGCGTTCTGGCCGCTGATGCACCCCATCGACGTGATCTGCGGCACCTACACCTACCAGTGCATGACCGACCCGTTTACGCTGCGGGTGGACGATGTGAGCTCGCTGGAGCGCCTGTACACCGTACCCACGAACAACGTGCCCGCTGGCAAGCAGGCCACCAGCACCGATTCCATCTGGCTGTATGGGAACCCCACGTTTCCCACCGGGCAGGGCATGGCCTGGGTGAACTACGCCGTCAGCCGAACCCACGACAACGTCAATGAAACGTGGCAAACAACGTCTGCTGTCTCCGGCGGGTACTTCCAGCAGGGGCTCGCCAATCCAGTGACCCAGCAGACGCCGGTTTCGCTCGGCACGAGCGACCCTAGCCAGGAAGGCGCACTGCAGATGCGCCGGGTCCCGGTGGATGGTGTTTCGACCCTGTACATGGTTCCTGAGCCCATCAATCCGCTCTACTCCGGCGAGTTTGCGGTCGGGATGTATGTTCGGCCACCGGTTACCCCGTCGGGCCATTCGCCGTCGATGATCGACTGGTCCGCCTTTGACTGGATGGGCGATCAGATCTCCGCCTTCTATGCCACAACTTCCGATGCTGCCTCGACGTGCTCTCCGGGCGCGGATGGCACCGAGACCGCGCCGGCAGCCCTGAGCCCGACAGGCTGGCAAGCGGGCCTGCTCTGTGGATGGGGCCACTTCTCCTGGTGGAGTGTCAGCATCGCCGCCGGCCACAGCTGGACCTTTGAGGTCACCGCGACCGACGAAAACGGGGCAGCCACCCTGAACAAGGTGCAGCCGGTAATCGGGGTCTGGAAGACCGCCGACGCGACAGGCACCCTACCCACGGTCGCGGCCGTTTCCGTGCCCTTCAATTCGATGGCGTACGGCGTAACGCAGCTGCAGATGAGCGCCTCCTCCGCTGCCCGGAGCCTTCGCCTGACGGTTGCCGACCAGTTCGCTGCCGGCCGGCCTGATTTCACCTACACCGCCCGTCTGCTCTACGCCGCCAGCGTGGCGCCGGCTGCGATCGGGCAGGCCGGGGGAAGCCTCACGATTACGGGAACCGGCTTCCGCCAGGGCAATGGCGTCACAGTCAACGGGGTGGCAGCGACGGTGGTGAGCTGGACGGCCACGCAGATTGTGGCGATTGCCCCCTCGATGGCGCTCGCCGGCGCCCAGCTCGGACACGCGGTCTCAGTGGCGGTCACGGATGCGAGTACGGGCGGCTCCACCCGCATCAGCTCGGCCCTTTCCTACGTCGCGACGGCGGATGTGCTGGTGAAGGTCTCCGCCCCGGCGGCGCTGGTGTCAGGGTCGGCTGCCGCAACGCCCTTTGCCGTGCGGGTACTGGCACCCAACGGAACGAGTCCGGTTGCAGGAGCGACCGTCCGTCTCACGGTGACCAGCGGATCCGCCTCGCTGGGCCTGTGCGGCGGCGGGACCTGCACGGCCACGAGCGACAGCGCAGGCTTGGTGCAGACCTCGATCACCGGCGTCAGCGCGGGCACAAGCGTGGTGACGGCGACGGAGCTTAGCGGGGGCGCTACGGTGCAGATCACGCTGACTGATACGGACCCGGCACGCTTTGTCAGCGTCTCGAACGGAACGCAGTGGGCGCCTGCAGGGACCGCCGGCTCCTGGACCGTCAATCTCACCGCTTCGCAGGGTGGTGCCCCTGCAGTCGGAGTGCCGGTGACCTGGAACGCTGCCGGCGGGCTGTCGCTGTCCGCGGGCAATGCCAACACCAGCGGCGCTGGCGGAGCCTCCGTGGCCGTGAGCACCGCAGGTCTCCCTCCGGGCGCCGTGAGCACTGTGACGGGCTGTGTGTGGACTACGGTCTGTGCCACCTGGACCGTGTACGCGGTCGACCCTGCGCAGTGGCAGATCACGGTGACCACCGGCGCAGGGCAGAGCCTCGGCGCTGGCGAGACCTTTGCGCCGCTTGTCTTCAGTGTGGTC
Source organism: uncultured Acidobacteriaceae bacterium (assembly GCA_964243395.1). Taxonomy (GTDB): domain Bacteria; phylum Acidobacteriota; class Terriglobia; order Terriglobales; family Acidobacteriaceae; genus Granulicella. The sequence goes on from CAXTFS010000026.1 coordinate 8,792, forward strand.
AACGGGGCGGGGCATGTTCTGCCGGGCGCGCCAGTGACGATTCATCAGCGCGCGCTCGGCTGGGAGGGACCCTGTGCCGCCTCGGGACCATGCGCGTCCGCTCCCGTGCTGCAGGCGACCACCGCCACGGTGGCTGCCGATGGCAACGGCGCGGTGACAGTGAACCCCTTGGAGGTGCAGGGTCAGCCACAAACGGTGGAGATCGCCGCCTCGACCGGCACGATGGGGTTTGTGACCCTCACGCTAGTGGTCCGGCCATGACGACTCGCCAGGCCACCGGCGACAAGGTCGATCAGACCGGCTCCACTGGAACCAGGATGTCCGGTGCTGCGCGACGCCGCATGGCGGCGATGCCGAATCCGGCGATGTAGACGTAGCAGATGGCCGGGATGATGAAGGCAGGTTGCAGGCCGATCTTGTCCGCCAGTTTGCCCGTCAGCTCGGGGATGATTGCGCCACCGAGGATGGCCGCAATCATCAGGCTTGAACCCTTGCTGGTCAGTGCGCCCAGACCCTGGATGCCCAGCGTAAAGATGGACGGGAACATAATCGAGTTGAACAGCCCGACGGCGAGCAGGGACCACATCGCGGTGGAACGCGGAACGGTCAGCGTCTCCGGATGGCCGAACAGGTTGATGTGGTAGATCGAGTTCACGCCGGTTCCATGCGTGGACATGGTGACCACGACCAGGCAGAACGCGCATACGGCCGCGATGCCCAGTACGGTGCCGGTCCGAATCCGCTGGAGGATGGCCGAGCCAACAAAGCGTCCGATCATGGCGCCGCCCCAGTACACGGGCAGGAAATTCGCGGCAATCTGCTCGTTGATGCCGGCTATCTGCGGCAGGCCCATGTAGTTCACGAGCAGCGAACCGATCGCTACCTCCGCGCCCACGTAGGTGAAGATGCCCAACGCACCGAACAGCAGCCAGCGATGGTTCCAGATGCTGTCCGGGCGGTCAAACGCTTCGGAGAAAGCACCTGGGCGGAAGTCCTGCGTGTGCTGCGACACACCCGTGGTGGTCTTCAGCTTGATCAAGCCAAGAGCCAGTGCGATCAGCAGCAACATCAACGCCAGGCCGATGTACGGCATGCGAACCGATGAGGCCTGCGTCGCGCGATAACTCTGCTGGAGCGCCTCAGGGAATGAGTGCAGTACCTCGGGCTTGACCTGCGCCACATTGCGCAGGATGTAGTGGGCGCCAATGAAGGGTGCGATAAAGGTGCCTACTGAATTGAAGGCCTGGGCGAGGTTCAACCGGCTGGATGCGGTGGCCGTCGGGCCGATCACGGTGACATACGGATTGATGGCCACCTGCACCACCGTCATGCCCGCGGCAAGAATGATCAACGCACCCAGGAACACCGGAAAGCTCGCCACATAGGAGGCCGGCACAAACAGCCCGGCACCGGTGGCCATGGTCACCAGACCCACCACCATCGTGCGCTTGTAGCCGAAGCGCTCCACCAGCAGGCCGCTCGGATAACTGAACACCGCGTAGGAGCTGAAGAACGCAAACTGCACCAGCAGCGCTTCGGCGTAATTGAGCTCAAAAATCGCCTTCAGGTGCGGGATGATGACGTCGTTCAGGCAGGTAAGAAAGCCCACCATGAAGAACAGCGCGGTCACCACGGCCATGGCCCGCGTATCGGTCTTCATCTCCAGCCCATCGTCGTAGCCGGGCGCGCTTGGATTCTTCACAAAAACAGCCAAAGCAAACTCCTGGGATGAATCGAGTTTCGGTTCCGGATGCGGAACGGTACAAATGCCCTTCAAGCTTAGCCGCTTTCCCCAGGGTTGCGGCGACCGTAGAAAATCTTCCGTGCAGCCGCGGCGATCCTTGGTCATCCCCTGCGGATTACTGCTGAGGCGCCGCCTGCAACGATTTCTCCAGCACAACAAACGTGAGGTCGGCACGCTGCGGCACGCCAAAGCGTGTGTCGCCATAGGGGAAGGGCTCGACATCGCCCGTAAGACGATAGCCTCGCCGCTCGTACCAGGCGATCAGCGTGCGGCGAAGGTGCACCACTTTCATGCGCATCGTGCCTGCCCCGCGCGCACGGGCCCACGCTTCCGCAGCCGCCAGCAACTGCCGCCCCAGCCCCTCCTTCTGCCGGGAGGGATCGATCGTGAGCGCCCCCAGGTACCACCTCTCCGCCGAGACCGGCTCCAGCCACACACACCCTTTCAGCGCCGCCCCGGAGCCATCGCGCCACAGCAGCAGAAAGGCCTCCGGGTGCTCGGCCAACTCCTCCCGCAACGCAACCTCGGTGGTGCGATCGCCGTCGATCATCCCGGCCTCGGTGTTCCAACTGGCCCCGGGTCCCACACCACGAAACGCAGTGTTCATCAGGGCGGCAACAGCGGGCAGGTCGCCGGTTTCTGCGGGTTGTAGAAGAAGGGGCATACAAAAGCAAGCTATCAGTTTGACGAGCTACCCAGCGCCGCAAATGAGGGGACGCGCACCCCGCAGGCCTTGCAGCCAATCGCGCAGGTCGGGGGTCGGGCTTGTCCATTGCATCGGTGCTGCGCGCTCTTTTCGGCTACTTCTTTCTTATCTTCATCGTGCGCATCGTGGGGCGTCGACCAGGGAAGCAGTTGACCCCGTTTGAGTTCATCCTGATCTTCTTCCTGGGTGGGCTCATGCTGACCGCCATCGTCGCCGATGAAGCCTCACTAACCAATGCCTTCTGTCAGATCATCGCCATTGCGCTTGCGCATTACGGTTTATCAGCACTGCGCAACCGGTCCGACCGGGCGGCAAAGATCCTCGACGGGACGCCGCTCATCTTGCTCGAAGGTGGCCAGTGGCGTGCAATCACCATGCGTCGTATGCGTTTGAAGGACGACGACGTGATGGAGCGTGCACGGGATCAGGGCTTGAAAACCCTCGACGAAATAGAAACTGCGGTGCTCGAACGCAACGGTGAAATCAGCATCATCCCTAAAGAAGACGACTAACTGCACGGCTGTCGGTACAAGGAGAACAAACTCATGCCCATGCAGGCGGAGTACGAACCCGTAGAAGATACGGTGCCAAAAGTCGATGGCACCGTTGCGGTCGGTGAGGACCTGGCTTTCAGCAACGCTGGTGGCGCTTCGAGCGCATCGTCTGGAGCTTCTTCGTGCTGGTATTACTGGCCGATCTAAGCGGTCTGCTGGGGAGAGGTCCACTCTCAAAGGCCGAGCAACACGCTTCGGATGGCACGCTCGATCTTAAGTACGAGCGGGTTGAGCGCGCCAACACCTCCTCCATCATCACCGTGCTGCCCGGCACCCCAGCGATCCACGACGGCAAGTTTCGTCTGTTCGTCAGCGACGTGGTGGTCAAGGAGCTGGGCGCACGCGCGTGATTCCGCAGCCGGAGAGCTCCGTCATTGGCGATGGCGGCGTCACCTATACCTTCGCCGCCTCGGCGCTGCCAATGACGGTGCAGATTGAGCTAAAGCCCTCCTTTATTGGCATGCACCACTTCACGGTCTATGTGCCCGGTGGCGAGTCGCTCCACGCCAAGGCCTTTGTTCTTCCATAGGGGGCGTCATGGGAACCATCTTGCATGCGATTGCAGGCTATTTCTTTCTGTTGATCGTTGTCCGCGTGCTTACACGGCGTCCCGGGGGGCAGCTAACCCTGGGTGATTTTGTCCTTGTCTTTCTTATGGGCGGCGTCATCATCCTCTCAACCGTCGGCAGCGATCGCTCACTCACCAATTGCACTTGCGCCGTGATCGCTATTGGTCTTCTGCATCGAACCATTTCTTTTGTGAAAACGCGCTCCCCACGCATCGGGGCCTTTGTGGATGGCACGCCGCTGGCGTTGGTTCGCGCCGGCGAGTGGCAGGGCGAGCTGGCCCGAGGCATGCAGGTACAGCGCGCTGACCTGGAGGCCGCCGCCCGGCTGAAGGGCGTGAAGAACGTAGACGACGTGGACTATGCCGTCCTTGAACGCAACGGTGGCATTAGCATCATCGAGCGTGAAAAGGACGACAAGTAGCGTCGGTTTACGACTGGCACGCGCGCAGGAGCACCGATGAACCAGGTCCCGCAGAACGCTCTCTCCGGCCAGGCGAATGCCGCGCCTTCTGGCAGCGACAACACCATTGCAACCGATATTCCGCAACGTCTGGACCGTCTGCCCTGGTCCGGGTGGCATACGCGCATCATCACCGCGCTGGGAACGTCTTGGCTGCTTGACGGTCTTGAGGTCACGCTGGTGGGTTCGCTTTCCGGCATCCTGGAGAGTCACTCCGGACTTGGTCTGACCGATCCGCAGGTCACGGGCGCAGCCACGACGTACCTGATCGGTGCCGTGATCGGTGCGCTGTTCTTCGGCTATCTCACCGACCGCCTGGGCCGCCGCAAACTGTTCCTGGTTACGCTGGCCACATACTCGATTGCCACCGTCGCGAGCGCGTTCTCGTGGGGCTTCGGCTCATTTGCGGTGTTCCGTTTCTTTACGGGTATCGGTATCGGGGGCGAGTACGCCGCGATCAACTCGGCTGTTGATGAACTCATCCCCGGCAAGGTGCGCGGTGTCACCGATCTCGTCGTGAACGGAACGTTTTGGCTTGGCGCGACGGTCGGGTCCCTTGTGGCCATGTTCCTCCTGCGGAGCCATGGTCTGCCGCAGAACACGGGCTAGCGCTATGCGTTCGGGATCGGCGGAGCGCTTGGCCTGGTTGTGCTGATCCTGCGGCTGTTTGTGCCGGAAAGCCCGCGCTGGCTGATGCTGCGCGGCAAAGAAGACGAGGCTAATCGCGTCGTCACCGACATCGAGAATCGCGCCTCGCATGGCGATCCCAAGAGCTTGCCCGCGCCCGAAGGCGAGAAGCTGAAGATCACTGTGCGGGATCACACACCCTGGCGCGAGATCTTGGGCAACATGGTTGGCGAGAACCGCCAACGATCGATCCTGGGCATCATCCTGATGGTCGCGCAGGCGTTCTTCTTCAATGCAATCTTCTTCTCCTACGGCCTGATCGTGAAGAAGTTCTACGGCGTCAGCAACCAGGATCTGCCGCAGCACCTGCTGCCATTTGCGATCGCCAGCTTCTTCGGTCCGCTCACGCTGGGGCGCCTGTTCGACAAGGTTGGCCGCAAGCCGATGATCACCATCACCTACGGGCTGTCCGGTCTGCTGCTCATCGGCACGCTGATCCCGTTCGGCATGGGCACGCTCAGCGCGCGCGGCATGGGCATCTGCTTCAGCTGTATCTTTTTTGTCGCGTCCTCAGCGGCCAGCGCGGCATATCTCACCGTCAGCGAGATCTTTCCACTGGAGATTCGCGCGCTGGCCATCGCGATCTTCTACGCCATCGGCACGCTGGTGGGGGGCGCCGGCGCGCCGCTGCTGTTCGGCTTTCTGATCAACACGGGCTCACGCTGGAACGTCTCGGGTGGCTATGCGCTTGGCGCTGCGCTGATGCTGACAGGCGCAGTGGCCGAGTGGATGATCGGGGTAGAGGCTGCAGGAAAGTCGCTTGAGTCGATCAGTAAGCCGTTGCAAAGCCGGTGACGGCTTGGTTCTTGATCTATCTACCGCTACTAAGCTATCTACCGCCACTAAGTTGTCTTTTTCGCTGAAATGCTGCTTGTGTAAATCAAGACGAGTGCCTAAACGGGCAGCGCCAAACGAAAGCAGATCCCTCCGCTGCGCTACGGGATGACAAAGCGGAAGGGTTTGCTAAGGAGTTCAGTAACAGGCAAGATGCGCCAACAACTTAGGCCTCACCCAGCGAAGCGAGATGCGCCGCATCCGAACGCTTGGTCGCCAGGCTCACGATCACCAGGGCCAGCACGGACACAACCAATGCCGGCAGAATTGGATCGCGATCGGCAAGTACAGTCGGCAGAGCGCCCTTCACGGTGTCCCAACTCACGGTGATCAACGTCCCGGCCGCGATCGAGGCCACGGCACCCGCGGCCGTGGCGCGACGCCAGAAGAACGCCGCCAGAATGACCGGCGTCAGCGCTGCGGAATAGATCGTGTAGGCGTAGAGGCTCTTCTTCAGCACACTGGTCGTACCCAGCGATTGCCACAACGCCCAGAGCCCCAGCCCTACTACCATCAATCGCGACACAAGCAGCACCTGGCCGTTGGGCGCGTCGGGCTTGATGTAACGCACGAAGACATCGTTGACGAGATTGGTAGCCGGCGAGAACAGGTAATTGTTTGCCGTCGACACGACCTTCGCGAAGATGGCGCCGACCAGCAGCGCGCCAAGGAGACTCAACCAGCTGACATACTGGGTCGTCTGCCCCAGCGTAAACGTCAAGCCAGACTGCCCGCTGAACGCATGCAGCGCCGTATACGCCAGGATCTCTCGTGGCTTCTGCGCCACCTCGCCGGTGCGATACAGCGCGGAGCCCACCACCGCGATAGCCACGATCACGCTCTCCAGGATCACGGTGCCGACGAGCCATCCACTCACGGCGCGCGTGGCGGCCTTCTCGTCCTTGGCCGAGAAGAACTTCTGATACATCGATTGATTGCCCAGCATGAGCAGGCAGGTGGGAAGAAACAGCTCCATGGCCTGCACCGGCGAGAAATCACCCAGCACCTTGAAGTGCGATGCCGGCAGCGTGGCACGAATCGTGCTCCAGCCACCTGCCATGTGCGCCAGCACCGGCAGTGCGGCGATCAATGTGCCTGTTGCCAGCAGCCCGATGACCACGTCCATGTAGGCGACCGAGGCCATGCCGGCAATGGCCGTGAACACGATGACAAAGCCCGCAAGGATGTACTGGCCCTGCACGCTGGAGACCTGCGGAAAGATGAGATGCACGATGTCGCCGCCGCCGATGAATTGATAGCTCGTGATGGCCGTGTAGGTAAACAACACCGCGAGCACGCCCAGCACGCGCGCGGTCTGGTTATAGCGCGACTCCAGCAGGTCGGGGATGGTGAATTGCGCGAACTTGCGGGCGCGCGGTGCAATGAAGTAGATCAGCAGCAGCCCGGCCCAGCCGCCTGCGGCCTGCCAAAGGGCAGGAAATCCATGCTTGTAGGCATTTTCCGCGCCGCCTAACAGCGAGCCCGAGCCGATCCAGCTCGAAAGCAGCGTAAAGACGAGTACAAACGCGGGCAGGCTGCGGCCCGCGACGAGGTAGTCGGCCTTGGTCTTCACGGTGCCCAGCCGGGCAAGCGAAACGCCCAGCAGCGTCACCACGATGATGCCTAAAACGATTGCATACAGTGCCATGTGTGCGGCCATTCTAGCCCCCAAACCCCGCGCTGCCGCTACACTGATCACACGGATCCACCGATCCGCTTCGCCCACCAAGGAGTCCGTGCTGATGTTTCTTTCCCGCCGCGCAGCGTCTGCTGCCCTCGTTGTCTCCGCTGTGCTCGCCCCTGCTTCTTTCAGTGTCCCCATGCAAGCGCAGACACAGACGCCGATCACGCTCGCGGTCGACCTCACCGATGCACCCCGACGCATCCTGCACGGCGTCGAGACGATCCCTGTTCAGCCCGGACCGATGACGCTCGTCTACCCGAAGTGGATCCCTGGCGAACACGCGCCCTCAGGGCCGATCGACAACCAGGCCGGCTTCATCATCACCACGGCAACGGGCGAGCGCGTGAAGTGGGAGCGCGACCTGGTGGACATGTACAGCTACCACATCACCGTGCCCGCGGGGACGACGTCGCTCAACGTGAAGATGGACTTCCTGGCGACCGCAGCAGCATCGGGCTTCTCCGCAGGCGCGTCCACCAGCGCCAACCTTGCGCTGCTCAGCTGGAATGAGCTGGTGGTGTACCCATCTGGCATGCAGGCGGCGGACGTGATGGTCTCGCCGTCGCTGACGATCCCGCAGGGCTGGCACTACGGCACCGCACTTGCAAGCAGCGGTGGTTCGCCCGCAAAGACCGCGTTCAAGACCGTATCGCTGGAACAGCTCATCGACTCGCCGGTGCTTGCCGGCCGCTGGTTCCGCGAGATCCAACTTGCGCCCGACATCCGGCCCGCGCACTACCTTGATCTGGCCGGGGATGGTCCTGAAGACATCGCGCTCTCGCAGGAGCACATTGATGAGTTCACGAAGCTCGTGCGTGAGACGGGCACCCTGTACAAGTCGCGCCACTACAACGCGTACCACTTCCTGGTGACGCTCTCGGACCAGGTAGCGCACTTTGGCCTTGAGCACCATCAGAGCTCGGACGATCGCGTGGGCGAGAGAACCTTTGTCGACGACTCGCAGTTCATCTTCGCGGGTCTTCTGCTGCCGCATGAGTTCACGCACTCGTGGAACGGCAAGTACCGGCGCCCTGCGGGCCTCGCAACGGGTAACTACCAGGACCCGATGAAGGGCGATCTGCTGTGGGTGTACGAGGGCCTGACCGAGTACCTCGGCGATGTGCTCGCGACGCGTTCCGGCATCTGGAACAACCCCATCTATCGGGATCGCCTGGCGACCATCTGGGGGCAGTACAACGATGCACGGCCAGGCCGTGAGTGGCGTGATCTGCAGGACACCGCGACTGCGGCGCAGGTGCTTTACTTTGTCGGTGGACCGTACGACAACTGGCGGCGCGCGACCGACTACTACGATGAAGGCGAGTTGCTTTGGCTTGAGGTTGACTGCACCATTCGCCAGAAGACCGACGGCAAGAAGAGCATCAACGACTTCACCGCAGCCTTCCATGGTCTGAACGGCAACACGGGTCCCAAGGTCGTGCCGTACACCTTTGACGATATTGTCACGGCGCTGAACAACGTGGTGCCGAACGACTGGGCTGGCTTCCTGCACACGCGTCTCGATGCCAATGAGCTGCACGCACCGGAGACCGCGGGGCTGGATGCGCTGAGCGGCTACAAGCTCACCTATACGGACAAGCCGAACTACTGGTCGCAGCTGGAAGAGTCGCAGGACAGTGCGCTCGATGCCCGCTTTTCGCTTGGTCTGAGTGCTGGATCGAGTGGAAACATCGGCGATGTGATCATCGACAGCCCAGCCTACAAGGCAGGCCTGGCGCCGGGCTTCACAATCGTCGCAGTGAATGGCCGCGCGTACCAGGTATCACTGTTGCGCACGGCGATCCAGGATGCTAAGGGCAATGGTGCTCCCGTTGAACTGATCGTCGCGAACACGGGCTACTACAAGGTCATCCGCGTCGATTACCACGGTGGGGAGCGCTATCCGCAACTGGAGCGGACGAGTACGTCGGATCGGTTGGATGACATTCTGGCTCCGATGACGAAGTAGGCGGCTGCGTAACGAAGAAGAGCCCGGGCGCGTTTGCGTCCGGGCTCACTTGTT